>NZ_DDHH01000014.1:0-10843 GCF_002338015.1 Rhizobium sp. UBA1881 | reverse complement strand
CGGCTCCTCGAAGATCGGGATCGCGTAAGCCTGGTCGATAACGTAGTTTTGGACATCGCCGGCGATCGCCAACCGCTTGGCGCGATCAGGCTCCGAGGACAGTTTCTCAAGCAACCCGTTCAGCTTGTCGTCGACGAAGGATTTGACCTTGTCGCTGGGCCCGCCTTTCTGGCGAAGAACGTCCCGGTTCTTCGGGTAGTATTGGCTCTTGATGACGTCAGGATCGGCGCGGCCGACCATAGCAGGAGAGACCGGCGTCTTTGCGGGATCCAGGTCATCGACGGTCTTGCTGCCAGCGTCGCCCGCAAGGACATTGAGCGTCACGCCAAGCTTTGCCCATTGTTCGGCGACGAGCTGAAGCGTCGCCTTGTTTTGCGGTTGGGGTGGCGATTCATAAGCGGTCAACACCAGCGGCTGCCCATCCTTTTCGCGAACGCCGTTAGCGCCAGGTTTCCAGCCGGCTTCGTCGAGAAGTTTGGCAGCCTTGTCACCGTCATAGGCGAGCTTGGGCGACAGATCGACATAGCCTTGCGCAGTGGAGGCTATGATCGATTTCGCTTGCGGATAGTTTGCCGAGAACAATGTCGAGATAATTTCGGCGCTGTTGGTCCCGTGAAGCAGTGCCTGGCGCACCCTGATATCCGAGACAAGCGGATTGTCTGGCCGGAACACGACGCTGTTGTTCACGCCGCGCGTCGAAGCGGCGTAGATCTTGTAGCCCTGGCTTTCGACCTGTTCTTCGTCATAGGCCTGAACCTGGCGGATGAAGTCCGCCTGTCCCGACAGCAGTGCGCCGATCCGCACGCTGTCTTCGCCGGTGATGATGTATTTGATGCCGTCGAGATAAGCGCGCCCCTGATGTTCGAGCTTTGTCGGGCCCCAGCCGTAATCGGTGCGTACCTTCAGGCTAAGCTCCTTGCCGAGCGTCTCGCTGTCAACGACGAAGGGACCCGAACCGACAATCTTGGTCGCATCGCCGAGCTGATCAAACGGCAGGGCAAGCGTCTTCAGCGACACAAGGCCGGATCCAATGACCGACGTACCCTGCAGGAAGCCCGGAGATGGCTTCTTGAAATAGAACTTCACCGTCAGCGGATCGATGACCTCGGAACGATCATAATTGTTGATCACTTCCGATACCGGCTGTTTCAGCTCCTTGTTGCCAAGACCGAAGGTATCGAAATTCTTGGCGACCGCGTTGGCATCGAGCGGCGAGCCGTCCGAGAAGGTCACGCCGTTGCGCAGCTTGAACGTATACTCGGTGGCGTTTTCGTTCACCGTCCAGGATTCGGCGATCCACGGTTCGATCTCGAGCGTCTTCGGGTTCTGATAGGTCAGCTTGTCGGTGATCTGGTTCAGTACCCCACCGTTCGGATAAAAGCCCCCGGCCGGTGGATAGAGGTTGGTGTGGGGCTGTTGCTCCAGATAGATCAACGTGCCACCTTCCACGGGCTTGACGGGTTCCTCGGCCCAGGCGTGTGCAGCGGTTGCCGCGATCGTGCCGGCAAGAAGAAGGCTCTTTAACGTCGTCGTGAAGCTCATCGATTTTCCCTCTGAAACAGATGAGAAACGATAATTGGATAGGCATATAGTATATAGAATTAGTATTCTATAATCGCCAAACTACGGGGAAATTCTCCGATGCGGTCAGCGCAAACCTTTGGAATTTTACCCCAACACGCCATCGGAGATCCGCTTCGCAACAGCGCGAGCCTGCGTGCGAATATCCGGAACCGCTGTGATCTCCCAGAACTGACCGGCCGTCAAAGCACCCACCGCGTAAAGCGCCGGAGCCCCCGGATTGTCGTGCAGGACGGCCGAAGCGGCGTCTACGCCGATGCCGAGGCCCAGCGTATCCGCTTTGATCAGCCCTTGGCGCATCATCTGCTGCAAGAGCGGTGAGTGCCCGATGCCTGCTCGCTCCACACCGGTGCAATTGACCAGCCAGTCGCATTCGATCGTTGCAACGTCATTGGCTGCGCGCTTACGGTAGTGCAGCATCAGCTGGTTATCGACTTGCGAAACGTCCTGAAGATAACCCGCATGGATCGAAACCTGACCGCTTGCGACCATCTCACGGAAGCGATCGTTGACATCAGGCGCCACACGGTGGCGGTGGATGTTCCACCATGGCAGCCCGTGGCGCAGAAACCGCATGCGTTCGGCTTGCGGCAGGCGCTGCCAGAGCGCCTGGGTTCTCGGCCGCAATGTGTCCATGACGCTGCGCCAATCACCGGCGCGCCGACTTTCACTGCGCAACTGACGCAAGATTTCGCTCATCCTATCGGGAAGATCGGCGGGATCGAAATCGGCTGGAGGCTTCGGCGCTCTTGCGTGCCCGTGCGGAACAAGGCCGCGGCGCGACAGCACATCGATCTTGCCACGAAATCCTTGCGCGAACAGCGCCAGCACCTGATCGATCATGGTGAGGCCGGAACCAAGGATGCAGACCCTGTCGGACGCCTCCACGCGGCGAAGCCAGGACAGGCGCCATGGGTTTTCGATTGTCCTGTCGCGCGCCTCGGCCGGAAGTCTGGAAAGATCGACCGGAAGCGGCGCGTTCCCCACGCCCAGGCAAAGCACGACATGACGCCCGACAATCTCATCGCCATTATCAAGCAGAAAGCCGAGCGTCGCGCTATAGCGCTCCACGCAACCGGTCGCCTTCGCACGGATGAAATCGACCTTGCAGCGTGGTCGCTTGTCCCGCAGCAACGCGGCGAGCGTATCGCGAACATAGAGGCCGTAATCCTGACGCGAGGCGAAATCGCCGTCTCTCAATGGGCGTTTGCGCTCCGTGAGCCAGCTGACAAACGCATCCGGCCTGTCCGGAAACAGGCTCATCCGGCCGGCCGGGACGTTCAGCCTGTGGAGATAGAGTTCGGAACGATAGGCCGTTCCGCGACCAAAACCCGGATCATCCCCCACCACGGCGATCTTCGCGGACGGAGGAAGCAGTTCGATCAGGTTGCAGACCGTGGCAATCGCCGAAAAGCCTGCCCCCACTACCACTACGTCATAGCTCATCCGCATCCCCTGCATTCAAGCAATGACGTGGTTCGCGCGTCGAGAGTTTCAAGGCCGACTTCAATAGA
The DNA here is from genome assembly GCF_002338015.1 of Rhizobium sp. UBA1881. Lineage (NCBI taxonomy): Bacteria > Pseudomonadati > Pseudomonadota > Alphaproteobacteria > Hyphomicrobiales > Rhizobiaceae > Rhizobium > Rhizobium sp. UBA1881. The sequence goes on along the minus strand of NZ_DDHH01000014.1, from coordinate 7,748 downwards.
CTTGCGCGGCGCGGCTAGTGATTCCGTCTACGCCACCGCCCTACGCGCGCTGATGTATCCCCTGCTCCCATCCAGCAGCGTTTTCGTATAGGGATGCTGGACGCTGCCCTCCAGCAACTGTTCACGCGTTGCGATCTCGACGAAAACGCCGTCCTGCATGACAGCCACGCGGTTGCAGAGATGCGCGATGACAGCCATGTCGTGGCTGACGAGGATATAAGTCAGCTTCGAGCGTTCACGCAGATCCTTCAGGAGATTGAGAATTTCCGCCTGGATCGAAACATCGAGCGCCGATGTCGGCTCGTCGAGCAAGAGAATCTTCGGCTCAAGGATAAGCGCGCGAGCAATCGCCACGCGCTGCCGCTGCCCGCCCGAGAGCTGGTGCGGGAAGCGATGGCGGAAGCCGGGCGGCAGGCCGACGTCGCGCAACACCTGCTCGACACGCTCCTGCCTGCGATCCAGCCCATGGATCTCGAGAGGCTCCAGGAGCGTGCGCCCGATCGTGTGGCGCGGATGCAGGGAGCCGAAAGGATCCTGAAACACCATCTGCTGCTTGGCGAGTTGCGCGCGCGACCGCTTGGGGCCGACCACGTCGCCATCGATCGAAACCGAACCGCTCCACTCTTTGATACGCCCCGCCAGCGCGCCGAGCACCGTCGACTTGCCGCATCCGCTCTCGCCGACAAGGCCGAATGTCTCGCCCGGCGCGACCTCGAAGGCGACGCTTTTGACGACCTGCTTGAAATCATTGCCGCTGCCGAAGGACACGGCGAGATCGTTTACCGATATGATGGACATGTCACGCCTCCGCCCAGCTTGCCTGACGCTTCAGCACTTCCAGCCGATCCCTGGGATGATCGAGACTGGGCAGCGCCTCAAGCAGGCCGCGTGTGTAGGGATGGGTTGCTTCGTCGAGCCTTGAGGCTTCGATCGTTTCCACGACCCGGCCCGCATACATGATGATGACGCGGTCGCAGAAGCTCTTCACGAGGTTGAGGTCGTGAGAGATGAAGATCAGGCCGATGTTGCGTTCGGTAATCAGGTCGTCGAGGATCGACAGCACCTGCTGGCGCACGGTCACATCGAGTGCCGAGGTCGGTTCGTCGGCGATGATCAGCGAGGGCGACGAGATCAGCATCATCGAGATCATGATGCGCTGGCCCATGCCGCCCGACACCTCATGAGGGTAGAGATTGAAGACGCGCTGCGGATCGCGGATATTCACCCTTTCCAGCATGGCGAGCGTGCGCTCGCGCGCCGCCTTCTTTCCAAGGCGCTCATGCAGGATGACGGTTTCGGCAATCTGCTCTCCGACGGTCATGACGGGATTGAGCGAATACTTCGGGTCCTGCAAGATCATCGAAATCCGGCTGCCACGGATTGCGCGCATGTCCGCCTCGCTGGCGGCGAGGAGATCGACGTCCTCGAAGCGCAACTCATCGGCGACGACTTGAGCCGTGCCCGGCTGCAGGCGCATGATCGCGCGCCCGGTCGTGCTCTTGCCGGAACCGGATTCGCCGATGATGCCCACTTTCTCGCGGCCGACATCGAAGCTTACATTCTTGACGGCGTTGACCACGCCGGACAGCGTCGGAAACTGCACCGACATGTTCTTGACCGAGAAGATCGGTTTTGACTGTTCAGGCATTGCGGGGATCCATGATGTCGCGCAGTCCGTCGCCAAGCAGGTTGAAGGCGAGACTGACCAGAAGAATGGCGATGCCGGGAACCGTCGTCAGCCACCAGGCATCGAGAAGATATTGACGACCGGAGGCCGCCATGGCGCCCCATTCCGGCATCGGCGGCTGGGCACCGAGACCGAGGAAGCCAAGACCGGCAGCCGTCAGGATGACGCTCGACATGTTGAGCGTCAGGCGGATGATGATCGACGGCGCGCAGAGCGGCACGATATGGCGAAACAGAATGCGCCCCATGCCCGCGCCCTGCAACTCGGCTGCGACGACGAAATCTGCGGCACGGAACGTCAGCGTTTCGGCGCGCGCCAGACGCGCGATCGGCGGCCAGACGGTGAGCGCGATGGCGATGACGGCATTCTCGATCCCCGGACCAAGCGCTGCGGAGAAGGCAAGCGCCAGAACGAGGCTTGGGAAGGACAGGAAGATATCGGTGATGCGCATCAGGACCACATCGACCCAGCCGCCGAGATAGCCGGCGGTCGCGCCGATCGCAAAGCCGATGGGCGCCACGATGACCGTGACCAGGATGCTGATATAGAGCGTCGTACGCGCGCCATAGACGAGGCGCGAATAGACGTCCCGGCCGAATTCGTCGGTGCCGAACCAGTTGGCGGATGACGGCGGCTTTAGCGCCATGGTCAAATCCTGGAGGATCGGATCATGGTTGGCGAGCAGCGGCGCGAAGGTCGCGATCAAGACGAGCATCAGCACGACGACGAAGCCGGCGAATGCCAACGGATTGGCGATCAGGTTCAGCCACAGGACATAGGCCTTGTGGAGCCGCGCCTGACGCGTCGAGGAAAACTCCTCGTTGATCAGCCAATTGTGCAGGTCGTTGAAGTAACGTGTCGCCATGATGTCACCGGGTACGCGGATCGAGGAACCGATAGGTCAGGTCCGACAGGAGATTGATGGCAATCGAGATGATGCCGATGAGGAGCACGCTGCCAAGCACCGCGTTCATGTCAGCGAAGAACAGCGCCGACGTGAGATACTGGCCAAGGCCGGGCCACGCGAAAACCGTCTCGATCAGGACCGTTCCGTCGAGCAGGCCGCAATAGGCGAGAGCCACGATCGTCAGCAGTTGCACGCGAATGTTGCGAAACGCGTGTCGCCAGACGATCGCCCGCTGACCGAGGCCCTTGGCCTTGGCGGTCAGCACATATTCCTGACGCAGCTGCTCAAGCATGAAGCTGCGGCTCATGCGGCTTAGATAGGCCATCGCGGCATAGCCGAGGATCAGTGCGGGAGCCGCAACATGCAGCAGCGCATCCCGGAAGACTTCCCACTCGCCGGCAAGGATCGCGTCGACGAGGATGGAGTTGGTCGGTCCTTCGACCAGCCCTTCATTATAGACATCGAGGCGGCCGCTGCCTGGTATGAGGCCGAACTTTGCATAGAACACGAGGATGACGATCGTGCCCAGCCAGAAAATCGGCGTCGAGTGGCCCAGCAGGCCGACGACACGCGCAAGGTGATCGACCCAGGTGCCTTTGCGCACAGCGGAGATGATGCCGAGCGGGATGCCGAAGCCGGCGCCGATGATCGTTGCGAGCGTGGCGAGTTCAAGCGTCGCCGGGAAGACGCGGGCGAGATCGCTGGCGACGGGGTTTTTCGTCACATGCGACTGGCCGAAATCCAGGTGCGCGACATTGCCGAGATAGGTAGCGAACTGCACGTAGAGCGGCTGATCGAGCCCCATTTCCTTGTAGACGCGCTCGTAGGTCTCGTGATCGGCCTGATCGCCGATCACGGCGATGACAGGATCGGCGGGAACCATGCGGCCGACAACGAAGGTGATCACGAGCAGGCCGAGCAGCGTTGTCAGGATGACGGCAAAGGATGCCGTCACCTTGCGCAGTGCGCCAAGAGCCGCCCGTGCGCCTGCCGGCGCGTTTCCAGATGTCTGTGAGATACTCACGTCATTCTCCTCGACAGGAAGGGCTTATTCGCCCTTCGAGACGGTGTCCCAACGGGTGAGCCAGGTCGAATGGCCGACATAGCCCTTGACTTCTTTTCTGACCGCCTTCGCGTCCGTGCGCTGGAAGGAGGTGATCAGGGCCGGTGAAGCATCCAGATAGGCCTTGTTGATCTTGGCGTAGAGATCGGCGCGCTTCTGCTGGTCGGTCTCGTGCGCGGCCGCCGTGACCATGTCCTGGATGTCCTTCGGAACCTCCCAGGCAGAGCGCCAGGCGATCAGGCCGGAGAGTTTCGCATCGTCGGCATTGTTCGGGTTCGTCGCATAGGACGCCAGAACCGCATGCGGGTCGGGCAGGCGTTCGCCGGTGCGCGCCGAGAAGATTTCGAATTCGCGGTTGCGGAACTTGCCGATATGATCGCCGCCCTGCAGGTCGAGCTTGATGCCGGCCTTGGCTGCATTGGCTTGCAGCGACTGGGCAACTTCATACTCCGGCGTCACGGGCGTTGCGTAATAGACCTTGGAGAAGCCATCGGGATAGCCGGCTTCCGCAAGCAACTGCTTGGCCTTGTCGATATCGAGCTTGTACGGGTTCTCGGTGCTGGCACCTGGCAGACCGCCCGGAATGATCGTCTGCTGCTTGATGCCGTAGTATTTCATGACGGTGTTGGCGAGGCCGTCATAATCGATGAGATAACGGAAAGCCTCGCGGACCTTCGGCTTGGAGAGGATTTCATCCTTCTGATTGAGCGCCAGATAGTAGAAGCCGAAGCCCGGCGTCTTCTGGATATCGGCCTTGCCGCCGGCCTCGATCGCCGCCAGATCGGTGGAGGAAAGACGCGTCGCGACATCGACGTCGCCGGCTTCCAGCTGCAGTCGCTGGCCTGACGATTCCGGCATATGGCGAAGGATAACCCGGCGCATCTTCGGCGCGCCCTGCCAGTAATCCTTGAAGGCCTCGGCGATCAAAAGGTCGTTGACGCGCCAGGTCCGCAGCGAATAGGGACCGGACCCGGCATCGTTGGTCTGCAGAAATTCGCGGCCCATGTCGCCGTTCTTCTCGTTCTTGGCGAGAAGCTGGCTATCCAGGATCGAGGTCGAGAAGCTGGCGAGCGAGAAAAGGATCAGGTTCGGGTTCCAGACCTCGGGCGTCTGCAGCACGACAGTTGAATCATCCGTCGCCTTGATCAGCTCATCGACATTCTTGTCGGTAATGCCCCACTGGCGAAGATCGACCGACGGCGCCAGGCCGAGCTTCACCAGGCGGCGCAGCGACCACTCGACATCCTTGGCGGTCAGCGCGTTGCCGGAATGGAAGGTAACCCCGGAGCGGATCTTGAAGGTGAAGGTCTTGCCGTCTTCGGATACTGTCCAGCTCTCCGCAATGCCCGGCTGCGGCTTGGTAATGTCATCGGCGGCGAGCACGATCAGGCGCTCGTAAAGGTTGGCGACGATTTCCGCCGATTCCAGCTGGTTGAGCTCGTTCGGATCCAGACCGCGCATCGAGGACATGTTGGTGGCGATCACCAGCTGGTCCTTGGGCGTTGCCGCCTGCACTGCGAGCGGCATGGCGAGCGTCGACGCCACCATAGCCGATGCCATCAGAAAACTGCGTCTTTTCATCGTCCTATCTCCTCCCTGGTGCGCCGGACCTCGCCCCGAGCGCGAATTTTCATATCGACATCGATCTGAAATCTGGTATATCAGATCTCACAAAACGATTTTGTCGTCAACGGGGGAATTTTCGGGACATGCAAAAAGAGGCATCGACGCAGCCTGGCGCAGACCGCATCGAGAAGATCGACCCGCGCTTTCTGACGACATTGCGCGACCACGTGCACAAGACGCTGCGCACCGCGATCCTCTCCGGCCGCTTTGCACCGGATGAGCGCGTCAACGAGCGGCAGCTGGCCGAGCAGCTCGGTGTCAGTACGACACCCATCAAGGAAGCCCTGCGTCAGCTTGAGACCGAGGGTCTCGTCGAAACACTGCCGCGCCGCGGCGTGCTGATCCGTTTCAACGCAGGCTGGGCCGAAGAGATGATCCTGGCGCGCGCCGCGCTGGAATCGATGATCGCCCACCTTGCCGCCAAGCGCATCGAGAAGGCCGAAGCGGCCAAGCTAGACGACATCGTCAATCTGATGCGCAAGGCGACCCAGGACGGCGTGGCAGACGACCTGATTTCGCTCAACGAGACGTTTCATGAGCAGATCCACATCGCCTCGCGATGCCAGTATCTCTCGCGGATGATCGAACGGCAGCAATTCTACGACGGCAGCATCCGCCGCGTCATCCATTCCGATCCGCTCGAGCGCGGCAAGGCGCTGGCCGAACATGCCGCGATCGCCGCCGCCATCATCTCCAGCGACAGCGACAAGGCCGAACGCGTGATGCGCGACCACGTCGTCCGCTCCGGCGAAACCTACCTCAACATCGTGTTCAAGAAGAAGGAGGACATCTGACGTGACCGAGGCAATGGAAAAGATCCGCAAGGCCCTGACGGGCATATCGGGCGTGCCCGTGACCCCCTACAAAGCAGATGGCAGCGTCGATATCGCCAAGCTCTCGGCTCTGATCACCGGCCTCGCTCATGCGCGGGTCCACAATCTGATGGCGGCCGGCAACACCGGTGAGTTCTTCACCCTCACCATGGACGAAGTGCGCGCTGTCCACGTCGCGACGATCAAGGCCGCCGGCGGCAAATCGCTGGTTAGCGCAGCTGTCGGTCGTTCGCTGACCGAAGCAAAGGCGCTTGCCCGCGATGCCATCGCAGAAGGCGCCGATGCGATCATGGGCCATCACCCGATGGACCCCTTCGCCGGCCCAAGCTACCAGGCGCGCTACTTCCTGGAGCTTGCCGACGCCAGCACTGTTCCCGTCATCGCCTATGTGCGCAGCGACACTTTCTCCGTCACCGATTTCCGCAAGCTGGCGCTGCACCCGAATATCGCCGGCATCAAGTTTGCATCCGGTAATCTCATGCTGCTCGCCGAAGTGATCCGCGCGACCAAGGATGCGCCGGCGATCTGGGTTTGCGGCCTGGCGGAAGGTTGGGCGCCGGCCTTTTACGCGATGGGCGCCCGTGGCTTCACTTCCGGCCTCGTCAATGTCTTCCCGGAACGCTCGCACGCCATCCACCAGGCGCTGGAGACCGGTGACTACACGGCCGCACGCGCGCTCATCGACGATATCGCCGGCTTCGAGGCGCTGCGCACCAAATATCTCAACGGCGCCAATGTCACCGTCGTCAAGGAAGCGCTTGGCATGCTTGGAACCGAGGTTGGCCCCGTGCGCGTGCCCGGCGTCGAGAGCCTGACCGAAGCCGAACGCGCGGACCTGCGCGCCATCGTCGACAACGTCGCCGAAAAGAGCCGCGCGGCCTGAGGAAGATCCCATGCATATCACCGGCATCAAGACCTACATGCAGCGCGTGGACGACCGCCCTCGCCTGCTTCTCAAGATCGAAACCAGCGAAGGCATCTCCGGCTGGGGCGAATGCTACAACCACGGCCCGGACTGGGCGCTGCCGCCGCTTCTCGACTACCTCTTTCACCAGATTGAGGGCGAAGATCCGCGCCGCGTGGAATTCCTCGTCCTCAAGCTCAACCAGCAATGCCGATTCCCGCCGGGTGCACTTGGCCTCGCGGCAATTTCGGCGATCGATCACGCGCTCTGGGATATCGCCGGCAAGGCCGCCGGCCTGCCCGTTTACATGCTGCTCGGCGGCAATGTGCGCGATCGCGTCAAGGTCTATTGCGGCGTCTATACGGCGCCGGACCCGGAAGCCGCGCGCGACCAGTCGCTCGAGCTGAACGAGAAATACGGCTACACCGCCTTCAAGCTCAGCCCCTATCGCCGCGATCTTCATACCGGCCGCTGGGGCGAACTCGTGAAGGAGACGGGCGACTGGTTCGGCAAGATCCGCGAGATCACGCCATCGCATTTTGACTACGCGTTCGACGCTCATGCGAAGATTTTCGAACCGTATCAGGCCGTCCAGCTTGCAGCCGCCATCGCGCCAAACGATCCGCTTTTCTACGAAGAGCCGATCCGGCCGGAACACATCCCGGCATGGACGGAGCTGAAGTCGAAGGTGACCGTTCCCCTGGCAACCGGTGAATCGCTCTATTCGC
>NZ_DDHH01000011.1:0-15587 GCF_002338015.1 Rhizobium sp. UBA1881 | reverse complement strand
GAGATTTTGCAACGGCTCCCAGCGGGGAGAAGGTGCCCGAAGGGTTCAGGTGCAACAAGTTGCACCGGGGATGAGGGGGCTTCGAATGCTAAGTTAGCTGCACCCACGGGGCACTTGCGGACGAGGGCCGCTTTCGGCCCCAAGCGGACTACAGTTTCCTTCGTTCTCGCGGCGGCTCATTGATCCCCGGCGCGAACCTCAGTGCGCGATTACATATCTGCGTTGCGCAATAAGCAGTACGCGTTTGCCTGAAACGGGAGCATAAGGCGCGTACTGCTGCAGGTAAGGATATCTGTCATGGACTGGTTTCCCATAGTCTTCGTGATTTTCAAGGTTCTCGCGTTGGGCACGGGAATGTACTTCGCCATCAAGTGGCATTACGACCAGGTGGATAAGATCGAGAGAGGCTCGGTACTGCTCGCGGGCGGCAAGATCGCGGGAGCTTTCGTGCTGGCGCTCTTGGGCGTCGGGGTCGTCGCCTTCGTCATGAGCAGCATGCTTGGGTTGGACCTGGGTCTCTGACGGCCACTTTGGCGCAAAACTAGCTAGGATTTTCCCGACATCAGAGAAAGCGCGGCACCGGGAACCCTTTGGTGCGCCAGCCATTGCACCGGTGTCACGCCGACTTCGGTGCGGAATGCCGCGCGTAGTGCATGGGCATCAGGGAAACCGCTGCGCACGGCGACGTCGTCCAGCCCGCGTACGCCGGCCACCAATAGCTCCTTCGCTCGTGCCACGCGAACGCGCCTTATCCATTCGCCGAGACTACCTCCGGTACGTGCCCTGATATGGCGCGTCAGGCTGCGGCGGCTCATGTTCGAGCGCTTGGCCAGTTCATCCAGCGAAGGCGGCGCGATGGGATCGGCGCGCAGGCCTTCGAGAAGCTCGGTCACTCGCCGATCGGCAGTCGATCCGATTGCTGGCCGCTCGATCAGTTGCGGTTGTCCGCCCGCGCGCTGAGGGGCGACGACGAGATGGCGCGCTATCCGGTTTGCTTCACTGATCCCGCAAATCCGGCCAAGCAGATGCAGGCAGCAATCCAGCCCCGAAGCGACACCGGCAGACGTCAGGACGCGGCCTTCGTCCACGAACAGCGCGGCCGCATCGACCGTTACACCCGGATAGCGGGCCGCGAAGGTTTCCGCGTGCGCCCAATGTGTCGTTGCGCGCCGCCGATCCAGCAATCCGGCCTCGGCAAGGCCGAAGGCCCCCAGGCACAAGCCCACGACGATGGCTCCTCGAGCGTCGGCCGCTTTCAGCCTGGCAACGATATCAGGCGATACAGGCTCGTCCACGCTCCGCCAACCCGGTAAAATGACGATATCGGCGTCATCGACAGCATCCAGCCGATGGGCTGCCTCGATGATCATGCCGCCGCTCGTGTTCAGCCGGACCTGATCCGAGCACACCTGAACCTGATGCCCACCCGCAAGGAGTTGCTCGCCAAACACGGCCAGCGGCGTGGATAGCATGAACGGGCTGATATGGTCGTAAGCGATGATGGCGATGCGCATTGGCCCGATTTACACGATAAAAGGCAATCAGGCCACTCAACGGCGACGAAATCGAATGTCATCACTGTGGGCGAAACATCAAAATGGAGCCTTCTGATGACCCGCACCCTTCTCGTGATCGACGTTCAGAATGACTATTTCTCCGGCGGCGCGCTGCCGCTCTGGGAAGCCGAAGAAACAGAGAAGCGGATCGTCGAAGCGATCCGGCAAGCACGCGCAAGGGGTGACGGGGTTGTTCTCGTTCGGCACGTTTCGACAGCTTCTACGGGCCTGTTTGCCGCCGGTGGTCATGGTGTTGCGATCCGCCCGGCTGTTCTGGCTGCGGCTGGCGATGCTCCGGTGGTGACGAAGCAGTATGCAGACGCATTTCAGGAGACGAACCTCGCAGATCATTTGAGGGGAACGACGGAATTGCTGGTCTGCGGGATGATGACGCAGAACTGCGTGGTGTTTACGGCATTGTCACGCGCTGCGGAGCACTTCCAGATCAAGGTGATCGACGATCTTTGCACCGCTCCTCTGGAGGTCGTCCATCTGATCGCCTTGAGTGCCTTGCGGTCCAAGACGCGAGTGATCCATTCTTCCGAGGTTTGAGGCGCGGCCAATCAGCCCGTCGGCCTCCTGTCGGCACTTCCGCTTTGACAAATCGCCATTTCTGGCCCATATCCCCCGCAACAGCCGCCTGCGCGATTTTCGCGCGGGCGGTTTTGCGTTTGAATGGCGTTGTTTCTGCAATTCGTTCGCATCCGCACCGGTATTGGACATCTAAGAAGGCAGAGGGACAGAGATGAGCGAACAGGGAAACCTTACGGTTCGGAAGCTGGCATTCTGGGGCATTCCGATGTCGCTTGGGGTGATGGGCCTGAAGATGGTGGCATGGTGGGTCACGGGGTCGGTGGCGCTTTTGTCCGATGGGCTGGAATCGACGGTCAACGTCGTAGCCGCCTTCATCGCCTTCTTCGTGATCCGCTATGCGCAGAAGCCGGCCGATCACGACCATCCTTTCGGGCATCACAAGGCGGAGTATCTCTCGGCGGTTACCGAGGGCGTGCTGATCGTTGTCGCAGCCCTTCTGATCGTCAACGAGGCGGTGGGGCATCTCGCCGATCCCCGCATGCTCGAAGCGCCGGTGCTGGGTCTTGCCATCAACTTCGCGGCCGGCGTGATCAACGCCGTCTGGGCGCGGCTTCTGATCACGACCGGGCGCAAGTATCGCTCGGCGGCGCTGACGGCGGATGGCCAGCATATCATGTCTGACGTCGTCACCTCCGTCGGCGTGCTGATCGGCCTGCTTTTGGCGATCGCCACCGGCTACGCGATCTTCGACCCCATCCTCGCCATTCTGGTCGCGATCAACATTCTCTATCAGGGCTGGAAGGTGATCTCGCATTCGATCGGCGGGCTGATGGACCAGGCGGTCGAGCCGCAGGAAGAAGAGGCGATCAAGGCTGCAATCGCCACGCATGCGACGGGTTCGCTCGGGGTGCATGATCTGAAGACGCGGCGCGCCGGCGCCGTCACTTTCATCGATTTCCATCTTGTCGTGCCGGCCGCAATGTCTGTAAGGCAGGCGCACGATATCTGCGATCGCCTTGAGGATGCCATCCGCGCCGTGCATCCGGGCTCCAGCATCGCCATTCACGTCGAGCCGGAGGGCGAAAAGGCCCACGGCATCCGCGTCAAAGTCATCAAGGAGGCTTGAATGCCCAATACAGACGTCTCCAGCCTGTCCATGCTGGGAAAACAGACCGAAGCGCCGACCTCGCCCGAGACGGCGGTGCTTGAAAAAGTGCCCGCCAGCAATGCCGGCACAGATTATGTCGTGCGCTTCACTGCGCCGGAATTCACCTCGCTCTGCCCGATGACGGGGCAGCCGGATTTTGCCCATATCGTCATCGATTACATCCCGAACGAATGGCTGGTGGAATCCAAGGCGCTGAAGCTCTTCCTGCACTCCTTCCGCAACCACGGCGCCTTCCACGAGGATTGCTCGATCTATATCGCCAAGCGCCTGGTCGAGCTGCTCGATCCGAAGTGGCTGCGGATCGGTGCCTATTGGTATCCGCGCGGCGGCATCCCGATCGACGTGTTCTGGCAGACGGGCAAGCCGCCGGAGGGCGTGTGGCTGCCCGACCAGGGCGTCGCGACTTATCGCGGTCGCGGCTGAGTTTAGTCGGATGATTTGGCGGGATCGGGCGGGAAACTTGCCCGGTCCATGCGCAACGGGCGCCGCTCGCTTCTCAGCCAACCACGGATGAGGTTGCGGGCCCGGATGCCTTCGATCTTCAGCCTGAGCAGGTTCTTGCGCAGCTTGCTCGGCTTGAAGGCGCGGTCGATCGACTTGCGGATGAAGGCCGCCTTGTCGGCGCTGCCGTCGAGAAACTGCATCTGGATGACGGGGGCGGGCTCGATCTGGTAGGCCTTCAGCCAGGCGCGGTGCCACATATAGGCGTCGAGCAGGCCGTAGGTTTCGGTGTCCTTCAACATGCGCGCGGCAGCACCGGGACCGATGACATAACCGGCCGTGCCGACGCGGTTCTGGAACACGCGCCGGGCGCTGTAAGTGCCGTCGGTCCAGAGCGGATGTTTCGCGACGATATGATCGCGTGGGGCGAATTCGAGATCATAGGCGATATCGTCGCCATCAGGGCGTGCCTCGATGCTTGCCAACGCGTCGGCGAAGCTCTCCGAAAGCACGGCGTCGTCTTCCAGGATCAGCATCCGCTGATTGCTGTCGATGATCCTGCGCCAGGCGATGCGGTGCGAGGTGAAGCAGGCGACATCTTCGCGCAACGTCGGGCTCGGCCAGCTGTCGGCGGCCTTCTGGCACTCCTCCGGCGTCAGATCGCGGGCCTCGAACGCATCCAGGAACTCGAAATCGAGGCCGAGCGTCTGCATCTGCCGCGTCTGAAAGCGCCGCCTTGTTTCCTCGGCCTTGCGGCTGATGATGAGGGTTTTCAATGCTCTGTCGTCCGCTCTGCGTTTCGTGAAGTCAATGATCGCGGCGGACCATATCGATGCCAGGTGGGCTTATCAATCGGTCGCGGGCCGCATGCACCGAAAGCTTGCAGAGGGCTGCGTTGCGATAACGACGCCACGGTCAAGCTAGGATTGCATCGATCGCCTCGTTCATTCGTAGGAGGCTCATCCTATCGGGGTAATTGCAGTCCTGAGTTTCATATCTAGTGTGGCGGAGGACAATTTCAGCGAGTGGGCAATTGCGAGCGGCGGTGCCCACTGTCAGCCACACGCTTTCACGATATCGGGTGTTCGGATGCTTCGAAATCTTATTTTCGGATGTGCCGCATTGCTTGCGGTTTTTGTCTCCGGCGGCATGAGTGCCAAGCACGAGATGTTTCCCTGGCCCCAGCTTTCGGCGCTGAAACACCGGTTTGCCGCGCCTGAGGCGGCGCCGCCCAGCCGCTACACCTTCGACGACAAGGAGCGTCTCATTGGAGACGAAACGAAGACGGCGGTCGCATGCCCCGCCCAGACCGATCGCACCGCCGTTCTCCTGGTGCTCGGCCAATCGAACGCGGCGAATGACGGCGGCCAGCGGCACAGGTCGCAGTATGGCGAGCGGGTGATCAATGAGTTCGATGGCCATTGCTTCACCGCCGCATCTCCGCTCCTCGGCTCGACGGACACCAAGGGCGAATACTGGACTGGGATCGGCAATTCGCTGATCGCATCCGGGCGGTACGACAATGTCGTCATTGCGCCGGTGGCCTATTCCGGCTCCGAGGTGGCACGGTGGGCCGATGGCGGCGATATCAACCCCGTACTCGTCGACAGCACGAGGAAGCTTCACGACGCCGGCTACCGCGTGACCAACGTGCTTTGGGTGCAGGGCGAGGCCGATTTCGTACTGGGCACGAGCACGCAGGCCTATGAACAACGCTTTCTGTCGATGGTCGGAACGCTACGTGGGCTTGGCGTCGCAGCGCCCGTCTACATCTCGGTCGCGACCAAATGCCTCGAGCCCCGGAATGGCGGGCTGAAGCAGCATGCCGTGGATAATCCGATCGAGCGGGCGCAGCTCGCCTTGCCGAAGAGCGGCAACGGCATCGTGCAGGGCGTGAACTCGGACGCGCTGCTCAATGGCGACGACCGTTACGACGACTGCCATATCGGCGGTTCGGGCGCCGAGAAGGTTGCGGCTGCATGGCGCGATCTGCTGCTCGCCGGTCCGCAGTTGCAGGCCTCGTCGCAATAAGGGTGCGCAAGGCGCTGGCTTGGTGGGGCCGCTTCAGCGCGCCCCTGATGCGTTCGCGGCGATCGTCAGACGTTGAAGCTGTCGTCGTTGCCGAAGTCGGACTGATCGCCGAAATTGTCGTCGTCGTTATCGTAATCGGCCTGCTGCAGGCCGCTGTCGTCGTTATCGTTGTTATCGGCGACGTTGTTGTCAGCGACCGTGCGGGTGTTGTCGGCCTGCTGGCTACCGCCGTCATTGTTGTAATAGTTGTTGATGACGGTTTCTTCCGTCGGCGCGCTTGACGGCGTGGCGCCCGAGCCGAGGCCGAGCGAGGACATGTGGTTGCCGCTGAAGATGCCGCTCAGCGAATTGGCAAGCAGCATGCCGCCGGCGACACCGGCCGCGGTGCCGAGCGCGCCCTGCAGGAAGCTGCCGCCGGCCGACGGGGCGGACGCCTGCTGGCTCCAGGGGCCGGAGGGTTGCTGCTGCATGCGCGGGGCAGTGTCGAAGCCCTGGTTTTGCTGAATCTGCTGGCGCGGGGCGCTGCCCCATGGGCCGCTTGATGCCGCTTCCGAAGGTGCCGGCTGCTGCCGCTGCTGCGGCGGCTGGCTGCTGCCGAAGATGGAGGAGAGGAAGCCGCCGCCTTGCTCGGCCTTGTGGTTGTCGCTCTGGTCGGATTCCAGCTGGCGGACGCGATCCTCGAGCTCTTTGATGTGATTGGCTGCGGCCTCCAGGCCCTTTTCCTGTACGATCACGGCCTGCGCCAGATAATAGGCCGCATAGGGCTGCTCGCGGATGCTTTGCTCGACCAGCTGTTCGGCATCGCGGTCGCGCGGCGTTGCGGCTGCGGTGCGGACGCGCTCGAAAAGGGCGGTCAGGAGTTGGCGTTCTTCGGGTGACATAGGCTGTCTCCTTTGGCTCTATGCTCGCATGTGGTCTCAAGTGGATCGCTTGAGAAGGACGTAGGAACGGATTGAGACTTTTCAAAGCCTCCACAAGTTACATTTCAGTAAGCCAATGACCCCTAACCATATCTTCACCCGTTCCGTGGCTTGTCTTTTTCACGCATTGTTTTACGCATTGAGTCGCACTATGTGCGGGGAACCCGAATTTACGTGAGAGAGGTTCGAATGAACGACGAAGACCAGGACGACAAGACGAAGGAACTGCCGCTCGGCAAGGAAACGGAGGCGAACCTTTTCAAGTCGCGTTCCATCTTCATCTATGGACCGATCAACCAGGAACTGGCGCAGAAGGTCTGCTCGCAGCTCGTGGCGCTTGCCGCGGCCAGCGACGAGGACATCCGCATCTACGTCAATTCGCCCGGCGGCCACGTCGAGTCCGGCGATTCGATCCACGACATGATCAAGTTCATCAAGCCAAAGGTCTGGATGATCGGAACCGGCTGGGTCGCCTCTGCCGGCGCGCTGATCTATGTCGCCGCGCCCAAGGAGCAGCGCCTTTGCCTGCCCAACACCCGCTTCCTGCTGCACCAACCCTCGGGCGGCACGCGCGGCATGGCGTCCGACATCGAGATCCAGGCACGCGAGATCATCAAGATGAACGAGCGCCTGAACAAGATCATGTCTGCCGCCACCGGCCAGTCTTACGAAAAGATCGCCGCCGACACCGACCGCGACTACTGGCTTTCCGCTGAAGAAGCCAAGGCCTACGGCCTGGTCTCGCGCATCGTGACGTCGCAGAGCGACATCTGATCGGATCGAGATGAGAGCGCCCTCGCTTGCCGGATGGTGGGCGAGGGCGCTTTTTTGTTTTTGTGGGCATTACTTCTCCTCATCCCGGCCTTGAGCCGGGAAGAGTCTTTCGCCGCGCGGACGCGCGTCGGCTGGATTCCCGCCACAAGGGCGAGAATGAGGGAGGTGGGGGGAGGCAACCGGCCCATCTGGCCTTGCGCCCCGGTTTACGATACGGCTGCATGACGCCATTCTTCGCTCCGAGTCCCCCGCATGCTTAAAGACTTCTCCGTGCAGGCCCTGTTCATGGGCGTTCTCACCGCTTTCGTCGGTTTTGCCAGTTCGTTCGCCGTCGTGCTGCACGGGTTGCAGGCGGTCGGCGCTACGGAGGCGCAGGCTGCTTCGGGGTTGATGGCGTTGTCGGTCTCGCTCGGGATTTGCGCGATCGTGCTCAGCGTAACCTCCAGACTGCCGATCAGCATGGCGTGGTCGACGCCGGGTGGGGCGCTGCTGGCGGCGACCGGGGTGGTCGAGGGCGGGTTCAATGCGGCTGTCGGGGCCTTCATCATCTGCGCGCTGCTGATCGTGATCGCCGGGCTGTTCAAGCCGCTCGGGCGAGCGGTGGCGGCGATACCGGCGCCGCTGGCCAATGCGATGCTTGCGGGCGTGCTGATCGGGCTCTGCTTCGCGCCGGTGAAGGCGGTTGGGTTCAATCCGTTGCTCGGGCTGCCGATCGTGCTTGCCTGGATCGTCGTCGGTGCCTTCAAGCGGCTCTGGGCCGTGCCGGCGGCGCTGGCGGCCTTTGTGCTGGTCGTGGTCTTCGGGGTCGATGTGCCCGTGGGCGCGCTCGATACGGTCAAGCGCTCGCTGGTGCCGACGGTCGAATTCGTCGTGCCGGTGTTCAACGTGCCGGCATTCGTGTCGATCGCTTTACCGCTCTTCATCGTCACCATGGCCTCGCAGAACATTCCAGGGATCGCGGTGATGAAGGTCAATGGCTATGAGACCAAGCCGGGGCCGCTCTTTGCCTCCACCGGTTTCTTCTCGCTGCTGTCCGCGCCCTTCGGCGGCCATGCCGTCAATCTTGCGGCGATCACGGCGGCCATGTGCGCCGGGTCGGATGCGCATCCGGATCCGAAGCGGCGCTACTGGGCGGTCATCGTCTGCGGCATCTGCTATCTCATCCTCGGGCCGCTTGCGGGAGCCGTCACCGCATCGGTGGCGCTGGCACCGCCGATCCTGATCCAGGCGGTCGCGGGCCTCGCGCTGGTCGGCGCCTTCTCGGGCTCGGCCATGGCCGCCTTCCAGGCGCCCGATACGCGGGAAGCGGCTGCGATCACTTTCCTGGTGACGGCATCCGGCGTCTCCTTCGGCGGCATTTCCGGCACCTTCTGGGGGCTGCTGGCCGGCGGGCTGATGATGGCGTTGCAGCGATTTGTGAAATCGAGGTAGCATATCGGCCACAATGACGGCGTTTTGTCGCCTCGGGGGTGGTCGATGCGCTTTGTGAACCCGATAGCCTTCGTTCGCGATATAGATCTGTCTCGGGCTTTCTACCGCGATATCGTCGGACTTATCGTGCGTGAGAATTTCGAGCATTTCGTGCTGTTCGATACCGGCTTCGCGATCCATGATGGCAAGGCGCTGGCGCGGACGGTCTGGGGACAGCTACCGGCCGAGACAACGCCTTATGGACGGCGAAACCTGCTATTGTATTTCGAGCACGACGACATCCATGCCGCCTTCTCAGCGATCGGGCCGCAGGTAGAGCTTATCCATCCCCTGGAGCGTCAAGCATGGGGACAGCATGTCTTTCGCTTCTATGATCTTGACGGGCACGCAATCGAGATCGGCGAGCCGATGAATTTTGGAGAAAGCCGTGATGAAGACCATATCGGCTGAAGAACTCGACAGGAAATTCCACGACGGCGAGGATATCAGCGAATATCTCGACTGGACGACGGCGCGCGGGCCGGGCCAGGAACTGACACCTGTTGCCTTCGATCTCACCGTCGATGAGTTGCGTGCATTGGATACCGAGGCGAAGCGGCTTGGGGTATCGCGGCAGGATCTGATTCAGCTTTGGATCGCCGAGCGTCTTTCGTCCGTCGGGCAGCGCTGAATTCGTGCAGCTGGCAAAAAGATGGGCAGGCACTTGCCAGTTTTTCGCGCGGCGGCTATACAGGCCGGCATGAAGAGCACGGGCATCATGATTTCTGAGCAGATTGCACGCGGGCGTATCGCCCTGCGCGACAATACGCGCGCCCTGACCTCGCTTCTTCTCCTCGGCCTTACGCGCGGTTGCCGGGTCCGTTGAGGAGCGCCCGGCGGCCCAAAGCCCGCCGGCCATAGCTCCTCTTCACATATCCCAAAAATCGATCAACCGGACGCTTTGCGCCGGATTCGTCATCGCCAACAGGCAGGCCATGCGCTATGACGCGGCCAGATGACGGGAATAGGAAGAGAAGACATGGACACGAAGACCCGCTCCCACGGCATGCCTGACGCGGCGATGAAGTATCGCCCTTATCCGCAGGTCAACATCCCCGATCGCACATGGCCGACCAAGACGCTGACCAAGGCGCCGATCTGGTGCTCGGTGGACCTGCGCGACGGCAACCAGGCTCTGGTCGACCCGATGGGCCACGACCGCAAGGCGCGGATGTTCCAGCTGCTGCTCGACATGGGCTTCAAGGAAATCGAGATCGGCTTCCCGTCGGCCTCGCAGACCGATTTCGACTTCGCGCGCTGGTGTGTAGAGCAGGGCAATGTGCCCGACGACGTGTCGCTGCAGGTGCTGGTGCAGTGCCGTCCCGAGCTGATCACGCGCACCTTCGAAGCCTTGGAAGGCGCCAACAAGCCGATCGTGCATTTCTACAACTCGACCAGCGAACTGCAGCGCCGCGTGGTTTTCGCCAAGGATGTCAACGGCATCAAGCAGATCGCGGTCGACGCGGCGAAGATGATTTCCGACATGGCGGCCAAGGCCGGCGGCGGCTACCGCTTCGAATATTCGCCGGAGAGCTTTACCGGCACCGAGCTCGAAGTGGCACTGGAGATCTGCAACTCGGTCATCGAGGTGATGAAGCCGACGCCCGACAACAAGCTGATCATCAACCTGCCGTCCACCGTCGAAATGGCGACGCCGAACGTCTATGCCGACCAGATCGAGTGGATGTGCCGCAATCTCGACAACCGCGAGAACCTGATCATCTCGCTGCACCCGCATAACGACCGCGGCACCGGTATCGCCGCCGCCGAGCTGGCCTTGCTGGCGGGCGCCGATCGTGTCGAGGGTACGCTGTTCGGCAATGGCGAGCGCACCGGCAATGTCGACGTCGTGACCATGGCGCTGAACATGTTCACGCAGGGTGTGGATCCCGAGATCGACTGCTCGGATATCGTGCGCATGAAGGACGTGTTCGAGTATTCCAACCAGATGCCGATCGGCGAGCGCCATCCTTATGTCGGCGAACTGGTCTACACGGCGTTTTCCGGCTCGCACCAGGATGCGATCAACAAGGGCATGAAGGCGATCAAGGTCGCCAATCATCCGGTATGGGAAGTGCCTTATCTGCCGATCGATCCGCAGGACGTCGGCCGTAGCTATGAGGCGATCATCCGCATCAACTCGCAGTCCGGCAAGGGTGGCATTGCCTATATCCTGCAGCAGGATTACGGCCTCAACCTGCCCCGCAACCTGCAGGTGGAGTATCGCGAGGAGATCCAGCGGATCACCGACGAAGAGGGCAAGGAGCTGCCGTCGAAGCGGATCTACGACCACTTCATCGAGCGCTACGTGACGCAGCCGAAGGGCCGCATCAAGTTCGTCGATCACCAGACCTTCGCCGATCCCGAACGCAAGGGTGTCCGCGTGGTTTCCGCAGAGATCACCGATAACGGCGTGACGAAGACGATCGAGGGACGCGGCAACGGCCCGATCGACGGCTTCATCAACGCGCTCTCGGAGTATCTCGGGGTCGAGATGGCGGTGCAGGATTACTCCGAGCACTCGCTGCAGCACGGCTCGAACGCCTCGGCCATCTCCTATGTCGAGACGTCCTATCCGGGCGGCAAGCTCTTCGGCGCCGGCATCAGCACCAACATCGTCGGCGCATCGCTGGAAGCGATCGTCTCGGCGGCGAACCGTGTGCTCGACGTGAGGGCCGGCAAGGCCTGAGTTCGGGCTGGCTAGTGGCGGCGAGTTCTTCGCTCGCCGCTCTCAGCAGTGTTGCGACATCCCCATCGTCTCCTCATCCCGGCCTTGTGCCGGGATCCAGCCGACGCGCGTCTGCGCGGCGAGAAGAGTCTTTTGCGATCAAGGACTTGATCGCGCTGGATCCCTGTGACGAGCACAGGGATGAGGGAGGTGAAGGTGAGCGGTTTGCCTGCCGCCGTCGGGCCTTACCTCAAATCGCGGTGGCGATCTGCATGGCGAGCTGGCTGAGCGATGCCTCGGAGGAGGGGCCGATCAGCATGTAGGATGTGCCGGCGTTGTGCCAGGTGACCAGGCCGATCTCGTCGCGGATCGTTTCCTTGAAATCCTCGGCGTCTTCAGGCTGGTTGTCCTTGCGGAAGGCGATGGTGGCGAAGTCGCCGTCGGAGCTGGTGTAGACGAGCTGGCCGACCGGGCGGCCGCCGGCGAGCGTTACGCGGGCGCCTTGGAAGGTCCATCCCTCGGAGACGAGATCGGGGACGCGGAAGGCGACGCCGACGGAGGTGGTGAGCCAGGTGGAAATTTCTTCCGGCTGGGTGGCTGGGACTTCGAAGATATGGCGCGGCTGGCGGGCGAGCAGCCTCTGGTTGGCGAGCATGTCGCCCAGCCATTCCGTCGTTTCGCTCGCCTGCGCGGCATCGACGGCCTGCGCGGTCTGTGCTGCGGTATGGCCGGTGCCGACGATATAGCCGATGCCGCAGCCGGCAATCAGGAGGACGATGGCGACCACCAGCGCCTGAGGGCCCGAAGGCGCGAACTTGAACGGCTGGCGCGACTGGCGCGGCGCGACGGGGGCCTTGGGCGGCTGCACGCTCTTGATCGAGCGCACCAGCGCCAGGGGAACCGGTTCCTTCAGGATATCGTCGAGCCGGCGCTTGCCGAAATCGGCGCCGTTGCGCAGCTTGTCGTAGATCCGCCGCGCGCCGTCGTCGGTTGCCAGGCGCTGTTCCAGCTCGTGCTTCTGCTCGGGTGTCGTCTCGCCATCGAGAAGGGCGGTCAGCTGGGCATCGAGCGGCAGTTTCTTGAAGTCGAGCAAATCAGAACCTGTGGGAATGGTCGTCAGCGAGGCTGGCGAAGTGCAGCTTCGCCTGCGCCAGTTGCGACATGATGAGGGTGGGGGCGACGCCCATGATGTCGCCGGCCTGCTGGTAGCCATGGCCTTCGATCGACACCAGCAGGAAGGCGCTGGCGATGCCCTCGGGCATCTCCGCGATCATCCGGTGGATCGCGTCGGAATCGATGATGGCGGCGCGGTCGCGCGTGGCCGTGCGGATATCGGTGACGTTGGTCTTGTTGACCGCATGCGGCTTGCGCTTGCGGTGGTCCTCGCTCCATTGCTGGCGCATCAGCGTGTAGACCCAGCTGTCGAGCCGGCCTTCGCCCTGCCATTGATTGCTCTTGGCAATCGCCCGCTGACAGCCGGCCTGGACGAGTTCGTCGGCGCCCGCCGCATCACCTGCGAGCGTCATCGCGAACCGCCGCAACCGGGGCAGAAGACCCACTAGATCGCGTCTGATATCGATGGTCGTCACAGGTTGACGCATGGTTTTCCCAAGGTGAATGCCTGGTATCGGGAGCCGTTACGGAGCCGTGACCTGGCGCATGTGCGAATTATATCGTCTCTGTGTCCTTTATGAAACAAATCGCCGCTGCTTCGCAAGCAAAAGGCCACTTATCTCACGGGTTCCCAAAGCTTTTTTCGGGTGATCCCTCGGGCTCAATAGGTCCTGTAGCCGTGGAGCGACTGGAGGAGCGAGCGGTAGGCCCAAGTGTTCTCGCCGCCGCGGTCGCGGATCTCGACCAGCTGCACGCGCGCGCCCTGCTCATCACCCTGTTCCATCAAAGCTTGGCCCATATATGACCGTGCGAGAATATAGTTCCCGTCGGCCTGCAGTGCCTTGCGATAATAGGACATGCCAAGCTCCATCCGGCCGGCCTTGCGGTTGGCGTAGCCCAGATAGTTCAGGATGCGCGGGTCGTTCTGGTCGCGGGCGAGGTTGAGCACGGTGATGGCGTTGTCATACTGGCCGGCATAGGCGAATTCACGCGCAGCCTTGTAGAGATCGTCGTCGTTGAAGGTCTGCTTGTTCGGCGTGACGCATTCCTTCTTCTTCTTGTCCCAGACCTTGCCGTCGGCGCACTTGGTGGTGGTTTCGGTCTTTGGCGGCGGCTTGGTTTCGTCGCTCTCTTCGCCGGCGGCGAAGGCGGGGGCGGAGAAGGTGAGGGCGAGAAGGCCGGCGAGCGCCAGGCCGCGCAGCGTACGGGTCGTGGATGGCATGCAACGTCTCCTCACATCAGATCGCTAATATAAGGAGTGTACGCCTAGATCGGGAAATACCAAGAGGCGATCGGCGCCGATCTGATGGTTTTTCGCCTGAGTTCGCGCAGTGATTCAACTTGCGGCGAAACTGATTCCGGAAACGGCGCTAAAGCCTGAAGATATCGACGCTTTCCGGGTTGATGTCGTCACCCGACGGGCTGAGGCTGAAGCGTTCGCCCTTCAGGCTCCAGGCGCCGGGGGAACCGTCGATGCTGAAGAGATTGTAGGCGGCCGGTGGCTTCGAACCGCCGGGGCCCTGCGAGCCAGAGGCGATGCCGACGACAGGAACCGGTCCCGTCTGGCCGCGCAGCCAGTGCACCGTGTTGAGGTGGGTGTGTCCATGCAGCACGAGCTCTGCGCCGCCGGTGGAGATGACGGCGGCGAAACGGCGGATGCCGATCATGCGCTTGTGGAAGGATGTGGCGCCACGGATCGGCGGATGGTGGATCATGACGACGCGAAACAAGCCTGCTTCGCCGGCGGCGCGCAGCATGTTCACCGTCTCGCGGGCCTGCCTTTCGCCGAAGAAACCGCTGGCGGCGAAGGGGGGCGTTGCCACCGCCGTCGAGCAGCCGACGATCGCGACTTTTCCGCGAATGCGCAAATAGGGGAAGATGTGCTTGTTTTCCTGCCATTCGGCAGGGGCGAGGTCGCCGCGCACGTTATCGTACCAAGCGCGCATCGACTTTTCGTAGGCGCCGGGCACGTAGGCGTCGTGATTGCCGGGCACGACGGAGTAATCCCTGGGATCGCCGAGTTCGCGCAGCCAGCCGGCCGCGGCGCGGATTTCAAGCCCGCTTGCGAGATTGACGAGATCGCCCGTGATCGCCATGTGATCCGGCTGCTTTTCTCTTATATCGTCGAGCAGCAGATCCAGCGTGCCGCCGAAAAGGTGCTTGCGCCGATTGCGATGCCAGTTCACAAAGCCGGTGATACGCTTGGAAAAGAGTTCACGGAAAGAGATGTGGGGCAGCGGCCCGAGATGGACGTCTGAAATGTGCGCGAGCTTGAACATGGGTGCACACATAGCTCACGGCAGCCGTATTTCAAACACATCTCCTCGCACATCTGCTTGAACGGATTGATGGAATTGGAAGACGCGTGAAAGAAATCCGCCACTGGCAATCGCGCCTGATGATGCGCGTGGTGCATATCTACTTCGCCTTCGCGCGCGGAATGACCATGGGCGTGCGCGCCGCCTGCTTCGATGACAGGGGCTACGTGTTTCTCGTGCGGCACAGCTACGTGCCCGGCTGGCACATGCCGGGTGGCGGTATCGAGCGCAACGAGACGGCCGAGGACGCGCTCGTCAAGGAGCTGCGCGAGGAGGGCAATCTCGTGATTGTCGGGCGGCCGGAGCTCGTTCAGGTCTATCTCAATACCTCGGCCACGCGGCGCGACCATGTCGTGTTCTATCGCGCCAAGGTCGAGCAGACGGCGCCGCGACTGCCGGACCGCGAGATCGTCGAATGCGGCTTCTTCGCGCTCGACGCGTTGCCGGAGGGGATAACGGCGTCGACGCACCGTCGTCTTGCTGAGATCGCCGGAGAGCGGCAGCCCGACCAGGTCTGGTAGGCCGGGCGGCTTAGCTTGCGTTCAGGCTGCGGCGCGTTCGCCGCGGCCGTGCGGGCGGTCGAGGTCCAGTTCC
>NZ_DDHH01000045.1:0-47017 GCF_002338015.1 Rhizobium sp. UBA1881 | reverse complement strand
TGGGCGCGCCATGCGCGCCATATGGGGCGCCATGAGGCCGACAAAGCTCAATGGGCCAACAATCAGCGTAGCGGCTGCAGTCAATGTCGAACAAAACAACAAGAGCCCTGCGCGCACGCGCGCAGGGCGCATGCCGATTGATCGCGCCAATGCATCGCCCATCGGCAGGATCTCGATCCAGCGACGAAAAAGCGGCGAAAGCAATAGCGAAAGAACGGCGATGAGTGCGGCGACGATCGCAACCATTCCAGTGGCGCGAAACGTCGGCCCCATTGTCCATGCGAGGACATAGGTTGCGCGCGGATCGCCACTGGCGACGATGACGGAAATGATCGAGGTGACCAATGCCCCCACTGCGACGCCCGCCAGCATGACCGGGCCAGGGGCGAAATTGTGCCGCTTGGCGATGACGAAGATGATGGCGAGTGCAAGAAGAGCGCCGATCATTCCGCCCGCCAATGGCAGGATCGGCGAGCTCATGCCGCCCAAAAACAGGGCCGCAATTATGCCCAAGCCAGCACCGCCGCTCACCCCCAACCCCTCGGGACTTGCCAAGGGGTTTCGCGCAACCGCCTGCAGGACGGCTCCTGCCAACGCCAGCATGGCCCCGGCGGACAACGATGTGAGAACCCTCGGCCAGCGGCCTTGCACAAGAACCGAAACCTCAATGTTCGCAGAAGAAACGTGCTCGCTCAGCGAAAGGACTGCGACCACGATCATCAGCGCGACCGATAGCGGCAGCGCAAGGTTTCTGGTGATGGGGGCCACGGCGTGGTGAACGCGCTCAATAGTTGCCTGGAATGGGGCCGCAGGTACCTCGCGCAGCATGAACAGCATCATGAGTGCGCCTCCAAGAGCGGTGATGGTTCCTGTCGGCACTTCTCCCATGTAAGGCGTCAGGACGAGCACCGCGCCATCGGCCAATAGCAACAAGCCACCGCCGATCAACGCACCCCACACAAGCCTTTGCGTGAACCTCCGCGCGCCACTAAGGCGCGCGATGTGGGGGGCAGCGAGGCCAATGAATGCGATGACCCCAATGCGGGCGACGACCATTGCCGACAGCGTCGTGGCCAGGATGAGCACGGCAAGGCGCAGCTTCGAGAGAGATACCCCAAGACTTCGTGCGCCCGCATCGTCAATCCCGGCAATCGCGAGCGGTCGGACAAAAAGCAGGAGCATTGGGATAAGGACGAGCATTCGCAACGAAAGCGCGCCGGCGTTGGAAAAGTCGTTTTGAATAAGCGACCCACTTCCCCAGATGAACACACTGCGTAGATATTCATGATGGAATAGTGCCATCACCACTGACGCGGAGCCGGCCGCAAAACTGACGATCATTCCCGACAGAAGCAGCGTAACCGGCGCAAAGCCACTCCTGGCTGCAAGCCCGCAGACAAGTGCGACCGCGGCCAATGCGCCGACAACGCCTGCAAGTTCGCGCCCTTGTGCCGACATACTGGCAAAGGTGAGGGAGGCGACCGTAATTGCCAGTTGAGCGCCCGAAAGCACGCCGAGCGTAGATGGTTCCGCAAGCGGATTTTTCAGAAGTTGCTGGAAGATCGTACCCGTAAAGCCCAGGGCCGTCCCTGCAAGAATGGCAACTGCTATGCGCGGCAACAGGGAAAAGTGAACATAGACTTCTCCAAACGCGGCGCTGTCGGGATTGACAAAAGCTTCGAGCAGTCGATCGGCTGGAACGTACCTCATTTGTCCAGTGAGGCTAAGGGCTAACCCGACGATCATGGCGACCCAGTAAAAACGAGCCGGCGTCACGTATTGGTTTTTAAGCAAAGCCAAGCGCCTTTCGAAGAACTTCAGCAAAGCGCATTGCTGATGGAAACGCTCCAAACACCCAGGTCGGAGGAATGGTTGAGACATCGCCCCGCTGGACTGCGGGCAGAGACTGCCACAGTGCGCTTTTCAAGAATGCATCGGGCGGACCGGGTTCGATGATGAGCAGCCGCGCCTCGGGGTGTCTTGCGATGGCGTCGAGGCCCGCTGTAGCAAAGCCCCAATTGTTGGTCGGTTCGTTCCAGGCATTCGTGATGCCGATCTTAGCGAGCACATCGTCGAACAGACTGCCGGTTCCATAGATGTCGATAATGCGGTCATCTGTAAACTTGACGATCATCAGCGGCCGGCCGTCATAGCTAATCATCTCAGCCTTGATGGCAGCCAGCCTGGCATGAGCGCCTTCCAGATACGCATCGGCTGCCGCCAAGCGTCCAATACGGTGTCCAATCGCAACCAGTGCCTCATGGGATCGCCGCAAGGGCTGCTGTTCGGCTGTGTAAAGCGGTAGCGCCATGGTTGGCGCTATGTCTTGCAAACGCGCTTCAGACACGCCGTAATTGGCCTGAGACAGGATAAGGTCGGGGTGCAACGACCTTAGGAGTTCCATGTTGGGCCACGAACGCAGACCAAGGTCGATCGTCTCCTCCGGAAGTGCCGGGACAACAACACGGTCGCCATAAAGTGGCGTTTCCGCGACAGCCTGCGGAGCGACGCCGATCGCCAGTAGGCTTTCTGCCCAGCCCCAATCCAGGACCGCGATCTTGGAATGAGCAAGTTCAGCGGACGCCGCATTCGGCATCATGAACGCAGCCAACGCGGCAGCAAATTGCCGCCGCGTCAGTTGACCGGGATGAGGTTTTCGAGGTCTTTCCACCGTCACCAGCTATACTTCAACGTGGCATAGACGGTGCGTCCTTCGCCCCAGTAGCATCCGGTCGCGGCTATGCAGGTCGACACGTATTTGCGGTCGAACAGATTGCTCACATTGAGCGCTGCTTTCAGCCCCTCCAGCTTCGGATTGGCTTTGCCAAAATCGTAGCGGATGGCGGCGTCGAAGACGGTATAGCTCGGGATGTCGAACTTGTTGGCGTTGTCACCGAATGTCTGGCCCGTGTATCGGGCTCCAGCGCCAAGGCTCAATCCATCCCAGTTCGTCGAGCTCTGCAAGGCGTAGTCCAGCCAGATGGACGCCTGGTTTCGTGGCACGAAGGCAAAGCGGTTGCCTGTATTGCTGACGCCCGCAGCATTCGGATTGTCCTTGGTAATTTCGCTGTCTGTGTATGCATAGGAGGCAATTACCGAGAAGGCGTCGCTCAGCTCGGCCTTTCCTTCAATTTCGAGGCCCTTCATCGTAACCTGGCCCGTCTGCACCCGGAAATTTGTGTTGACGGGATCGGGCGAAAGCACGTTGTCTTGTGTCAGGTGATAGGCCGACAGCGTAACGAAGCTGTTCATCCCTTCCGGCTGGTACTTCACACCGACTTCGAACTGCTCGCCCGTCGTTGGACTGAACGCATTTCCGAACCGATCCGTGCCGCTTGCGGGATTGAAGGACGTCGAGTAGCCCGCGTATGGCGAAATTCCATTGTCGAAGTTGTAGACAATGCCTGTCTTCCAGGTGAAGCGTCCATCATTCTGATCGACTAAGGTGTTGGACGAACTTGTTCGTGTCCGGGTATCGGTATTAGCCCAATCATAGCGACCGCCGACGGAAAACGCGAAACGATCCCATTCGATCTGATCCTGAGCATAGATTCCGAGCTGGCTACGGTGTTGATCGATCCTCGTTGCAATTGGTGGCCTTGTGACAGTGCTGGCGCCGTAGTTGGGATCATAGGCGTTGAACGGCGTCAGAATGCCTGCAAGCGTGGACTCCTCGTAGCGACTGCTTTCATAGGAATAATCGAGCCCGAACAAGGCCGTGTGATCAAACTCACCCGTAGAGAACTTTGCAACGGCCTGATTGTCGACCGTCACAGCCCGTGCACTCTCAGGGAACGCCCAGGCATAGCGATAGAAGCCGGCCGGATTGCACACCGCGGTCGGGCAATATGGCTGTACGCGCTGGGTGTCTGTTCCGATGTAGGAGTATCGCAGGTTCTGGCGAACGGTCCACGTGTCATCGAACTCGTGCTCGAATTCGTAGCCGACCGATGCCTGGTCACTCTTGTAATAGTCGTAGCCGGGTTCGCCGGGAAAGGCTCCACGGGACAGCTCGGGATAGATGCTAGTGTAAAGCGTCCCATTTGCCGGTAACGCCGGCGCACCACCACCACCGGGCGAATAGATCTTCTGGTAGTCAGCGTGAATGGTAAGCGATGTTGCTTCGTCCGGCTTGAACGTGAACGACGGTGCGATGTAGGCCTTCCGTTCCTTGACGAAGTCGTACTGGGTATCCGTTATGCGGCCAACGCCCACGATACGGTACAGGAAGGCATCGTCGCCATTAACCGGGCCACCAAGATCAAAAGCCGTCTGGACACGGTTGTCGGTCCCAAGTTGCAGTTCGACCTCGTTCTTGGCCGTCGCACTTGGTCGCTTCGAGACCATGTTGATCAGGCCACCAGGCTCGCCTTGGCCATACAAGACGGATGAGGGGCCCTTGAGGACTTCTGCCCGCTCCAGGCTGTAGGGCTCGACGCGCGGCTGCGCATAGCCGCGTGAACCGAACGGCAAGCGCAGACCGTCGAGATAACGCCCTGGGCGAAAGCCGCGGATGGTGAACCAGTCATAGCGGGAATCGTCGCCGTACTGGCTGATGACGCCCGGCGTATAGCGAAGCGCCTGTGTCAGTGTCGCAGATCCTTGTGCCGCCATCTGGTCCTTGGTGACGACATTGATGGCCTGAGGCGTCTCCTTCAGCGATGTATCGGTCTTGGTTCCGGTTGCACTCTGTCTGGCAACGATGCCGTCGACGGGGCCGAGGGCCTGTTCGCCGGTCACGCTGATTGGCTGAAGCACCGTCGATCCATCCGAAGGTGCGGAACTGACCCCTCCCGCCGGGTTCATCAAGACAACGCTGTTTGCCGATGAAAACCGGTAAGACAGGCCGGTTCCAGCCAGAAGTCGAGAGAGGCCGGCTTCTGCGGGCATGTCACCCGAAAGCCCGGTGGTGCGCAGATTGCCGGGTAGTGCACCGTCGAAGACGACATCGACGCCTGTGATCGACGAATAACGGACAAGCGCGGCCGATAGCGACTGGCCTGGTATCGAAAACTGATAGCTCTTGGCAGTCTGGGCGTGAAGCGTCGTTACTGCAGCAAATGGGCAAAAGACGACGCAGGTCGCAAGCAGGGCCCCACGCGCCAACCCCAGTACGCTTCGACGATTGCTTGCGAAATAGTTCAACACAGACACTCAACGCCCCCTTAGAAACATGGTCGGACCCCGGCGATACGAGGCTTCAAAGAGAGGGACGAACGAGGGTGGGAAAAACCTGAGTGGTTTTGAAATATTTTTTATCGCGGGTAGATTTTTTATCGCGGGTAGATAAGTGCAAGCCAGGGAGAGTAGGTAGCCACGCGGATTGGCAGCCCGTTCTCCAATGTCTGGAGAATGCTGCCCGCGCGCCTGACATCGACGATCACGGTCACCGGCCGCCGGGCAAGCGCGGTGTCCATGACGATCATCTTGCCAGGGCGCCACTTCGACAATGCTCGAACGGCGTCTTCCAGGGGCGTCGAAATGAAGACCAGCTTGCCGTCGCGCCACGAAAGCCGCGATCCGACATCGGTTTCGGACGGTGTCGAGATCCTGTCGTTGGCGAACACGATGGACTGTCCCTCCTGCACGTCGATAGCTTCGAAGGGCGAAGATACACGGACTGAATGTTCGGCGACCGCGACAACGATGCGATCGTCTTCCGCAGAGACCGAGAATTGCGTTCCAAGCGCAACGGTTTTAAGTGGCCCCGCATTGACGACAAAGGGGCGGGAGCTGTCTTTTGCGACGGTGAAGAATACCTCGCCTTCGACCAGAGTGACGACGCGCTGCGTGATCGTATAGGCAAGGGAGATCGCCGATGCGGTAGATAGTTCGGCGGTCGAGCCATCCGGCAATGTGACGGTTCGGGTCTCGCCTGTCCCCGTCCTGAAGTCTGCCGGGAGAGGGCGCAGATAGGCGGCCGTTGCCAAGGCGGATGACGCGACAACCACGAATGCACTTCCCGTCTTCAGCAGCTTTCGACGCGACAGTCGCGTTGGTTCCGATTTATCCGGTACCATGCCTGCACCCAGCCAAAGCCGTTCAATGTCAGCATAGGCTGCAGCGTGTGACGGATCGGCCTGCAGCCATGCCCTGAAATCGGCCAGGTCATTTGGTGTCGCACTGTCGTCCAGCAGATGCGCAAACCATTCGGCAGCGCTTCGTGATACGTCGCGCGGGTTTTGCGGCTGGGGTCTTTGGCTTGTGTCCTGCATGGATCTCACGGCTCCCGACACACTACCGGGTGATATGGCATCGGCTGCCAGTCATCTGTTACTCATCTGCCAGCATCGCGCTTCTAAGGCGTTCAAGCGCAACGACCATATGGCTGAAAACGGTCTTGGGGGAAATTCCGAGATGGTTCCCGATCTCCTGGTAGGTCAGGCCGTCGATACGAGACATCAGGAAGACCTGCCTTGCACGGGGCGGCATGCCATCGATGACCGCCGAGATACGCCGCAGTTCGTTGAGACCAATCGCCACCTGTTCGGCCGATGGTGAAGGATCGGATACCGCTTCCAGCCCATCGATCCCATCGACGAAGGGCGCGATCTTCTTGCGCCGCTGGTGGTCGAGTGCGAGATTGCGCCCTGTCGTCATGAAATAGCCAGCCAGGTCCGCGACCTCTCGCAATAACGAGCGCCGCTCCCAAAAGCGAAGGAAAGTGTCCTGCAGCAAGTCCGCTGTCGTCGCGCTGCATCGAACTCGCTGGTAGATGACAGCCGAAAGACGCGTGCGTACGTGCAGAAAAGTATCGAGGATTTCGGGTCGATGAACGCTGGTCATGGGATGCTGCTACCATCCGGCGACGGATGGGTGCAATATTAAAGTGGATTATAAAAATCATATTTTTAAGGCGCGGCTCTTTTGTCACAAAGCCTACGCCCTGCAATGATGACCGTCACCCCATGAAGAACCCGGTTGTGCGAGGCAGTGTTCAAACAGACAGGCGCGAAACCCGCCAGACGCCCGGTCGTCGACAGGTGACTATGACGAGCTTTTGCAGCGTCTGGCGGCGATCTTCCGACTATTTCCTGGACAGGAGTTCAGCTCTTTGAGCTGACGTAAGCGGGCGAATTGCGTGCGGACGCAACAGCAGATGCAGCTTGGCAGTTTCTTCAAGCTCCTCGGTTGCGTACTGCGCTTCGCGCAACGTTTTGCCCGCGACGACCGGGCCATGGTTGGCCAAAAGCACCGCGTGGCTGTCCTTTGCCTTGTCCGCGACTGCCGCTGCAAGGGCGGGATCGCCAGGCGGAAAGTATTCGACAAGCGGAAGCGTTCCCACGCGCATCACGTAATAGGCCGTCAAAGGTGGCAATACATCAGCTGGATCGACATCGTCGAGAACGCTGACCGCCACCGCGTATGTGGAGTGAAGATGGACGACGGCGCCACTCATCTTCTGCTGGCAGTACATGCATTGATGCAGAAATGCTTCTTTCGTGGGTTTGTCTCCATCCACGTGGACGCCCTCGGCCGTGAAGCGCGACAGGCGGGCCGGATCCAGATCGCCAAGCGACGCATTGGTCGGCGTCATGAGAACATCACCATTGGCAAGCCGCGCGCTGATATTGCCCGTTGATCCAAACGTCAGCGACCGATCGAACAGGGATCGACCGACAGTGGAGATGTCGTCCCTCAACTTCGTCTCTTCCGAAATGATAGCCACCATCACACCACATCCCATGCACGCAAAAAGAAGTCGTCGCCGCCAAAGTTGCCTGATTTGAGCGCAAGTGCCAGGGGTTCCTTGCGGCCGATGCTAACCGTCCACGGAACCCCCGGATCGATCTCGGGACCGATCAATAGCGCCTGGACGCCGAGCTGATTGACCACCGCGCCAGACGTTTCGCCACCTGCTACGAGGAAGCGGCAGTAGCCGAGGCTCGTCAGGCGGGCGGCCACTTGTGCCAACAGCTGCTCTATCAATTCACCCGCACGATCGCGTCCAAGCGCCTCCTGTGCGCGCCTGACATCGTCTGGTTCGGAGCTCGAATAGACAAGGGGGATCGCGTCAGTGGCGGACATGACCCAGTCGACGACCGCATCAACGGTGGTGCGGCCGGCCGCAATGTCGAGCGGGTCCAGTTTCAGTGCCGGTGTTGCGGCCTCAATCGCGACCGAGACCTGGCGGCGGGTGGCCGCCGAGCAGGACCCCGCGAGGATCACGGCCTTGCCCTGCGGCGCCGCGAAGTCCGCTGCGGTGCTTTGCGAGCGCAGCTTGCCAGCGCGCCGGAAGTTTTCGGGCAGGCCGAGCGCGATGCCAGAACCGCCCGTGATCAGGCGCATTCCGGCTGCCGCGCGTCCGATCGCGCGAAGATCGTAGTCGGTGATGGCGTCGACAATGACGATCTCCTCGCCTCGGGCAGCCGCCTGTGTGAACGCAGCACCGATCTGGTCGCTGCCCTTGCTAACCCAGTCGCGGGTAATCAATCCGACCTTAAGTGCCGTCTGCTGCTGGAGCACGCGAACAAGATTGGACTCCGTCATCGGCGTCAACGGATGGTTCTTCATCGGGCTGTCTGACAAGAGCATGTCGCCGACAAACAGATGGCCGCGATAGACCGTTCGGCCGTTTGCGGGAAAGGCAGGGCATGCCAGCGTGAGCGCCCCGCCCAGATGCCCGTGCAAGGCTTCCGCGACCGGGCCAATATTGCCTTCAGGCGTCGAATCGAATGTCGAACAATATTTGAAGATGACCTGTTCGGCGCCAGCCGCTATCAGGCGGCGGCAGGCCTCGAGAGACAAAGCGACCGCTTCGTCTGCCGCTATGGTTCGCGATTTCAGCGCGACAACCACGGCCTCGGCATCGCCATAGTCGAAGTCGACCGGTGGAATACCGACCACCTGCACCGTCCGCATTCCCTCTCGAGACAGCGTCAGAGCGAGGTCCGTCGCTCCCGTCAAATCATCAGCCACCGCGCCCAACAGCATCTTCATTTACTCCCCAAAGACAGAAATTTTCAGGCCGTTGCGCCATCGATGATATCGAAACCTGTATCGACCACCACGCGTCCCTCCGGCCGGGTAGGGCTCTCCAGAAGCTTCTCGACCGCCGTCTTGCCGATCAGGAACCGGTTAGAGCGTATCGTCGAAAGAGGCATTGGAAGCACCTGGCCGATGTCCAGGCCGTTGAAGCCGAAGAGCGCAAGCCGGTCGCGCACGGCAATGCCGGCCGCAAGGCAATGGAAAAACCCTCCAACGGCCATGTCGTCGTTGGAAAAGACGACAGCATCAATATCGGGTGCGCGCGAACACAAGCTCGCAAGCGTGTCGCGACCCGCCATCGTCGAGCTCGGGCCGTCAAAGCGCTGCTCGGCCCGTAGCGTCAATCCCGCTTCCGACAGGGCCTGGCACAGGCCCTCATATCGCAGCCGGGCACGCCGATCGGCGACCCAGTCGTGACCGACATAGCCGAGGCGTCGGTAGCCACGCTTAATCAGGTGGCGCGCGGTCGCGTATCCGGCCTGGCGGTGAGAGAGGCCAACGGCAACGTCGATCGGCTCGGCATCGATATCCATCAATTCAGCGACGCGCACCCGGCTGTTGTCCAGCATGCGCCGCGCAGCGTCCGTATGGTCGAACCCGGTGGTGACGATGGCGGCCGGCTGCCATGCGAGCAGCGAAGACAGGATATCCTGTTCCTTGTTCGCATCATAATTCGTCACACCCACCATCGGCTGATAGGCGGTGGTGGCAAGCGCTGCATGGATCCCCTGCAGCACTTCAGGAAAGACGATGTTGGAAAGCGACGGCAAGAGAACGCCGATCAACAACGAACCGGAAGAGGCAAGCGATCCCGCCGCGCGGTTCGGTACATAGCCCAGGGTTTCAATTGCCTTGACGACGCGGCTGCGCGTTTCATCGGCGATCGGTCCTTTGTTGCGGATGACGCGCGACACTGTGTTTTCGCTGACACCGGCAAGCTTGGCCACGTGTGCAAGGGTCGGCACTTCATACTGAGTCACAAGGCCCTCCTTTCCGCGGCAATGGATTGAAGCCAAATTCGGTATCTCAGCGCTAACATATTTCGCTTGAAGATTGCTAGTGGATGTGCTTATTATTTTTATGTTAGCGCTGAGATAGTGCTTTTGGGAGCGTTTTTAAGGTTTTCGGGAGGAAACACCGTGAAGAATAATCGGAGAGCCGTCGTCGCGATGGCGGCGTCACTGTGCGCATTTACGACCCTTTCAGGGGCTTGGTCCGCAGCACATGCAGAAGACACGTTTCGGCCGGAGTGCTTCTCGCCGGCACCTGACAACAAGAAGGTCATCCGCTACGAGAAGCGCGAGGGACCATACAAGATTGCCTTCGTAAACGGCTTTGCAGGCAATGACTGGCGCGTGACCGCCATTCAGGGTGCCAAAGCTTGGGCCGCGCGCCCGGAAAACAAGGCAAAGCTCGCCGAGTTCACGGTGGTATCTGTGGGTAACGACAGCGCCGCGCAGATCGCCGCCATCGATAATTTCATCGCCGCCGGCTATGACGGCATCAGCTTCATCGCCGTCAATCCGACGGCATTCAAGGCAGTAATCAAGCGTGCCGCGCAAGCCGGCACCGTTCTTGTCCCTTTCGATAACGTGCTTGATACCGACGAGATCGTCCAGGTCAACGAGAACCAGTTCGAACTTGGAAAGATGAAGGCCCAGGCCGTGGTGGATGCCATCAAGAAGGCCAAGGGCAAGGTCGAAGGCAGCGTGCTCGAAGTCTCGGGCCTTCCGGGCAACGCGACGGACCGCGACAACCACGATGGTATGCGCTCGGTGCTCGACAAGGAAGCAGGTCTCAAGGTCGTGCAGGTCGTGGGAAACTGGGATGCCGGCACGGTGCAGAAGGTGACCGCGGACGCGATCGCGACCAATGGTCAGTTTGATGGCGTGATGGTGCAGGAAGGCTCGATCGGCGCCCTCAACGCCATGAAGAACGCCAGCCATCCGGTCGTCCCCTTCGGCGGCGATGCCGGCAACGGCACGCGGCGGCTGCTTGCCGAAGGCAAGTATCCTGGTGTGACAGCGGCGCAGGCTCCGGTCATGTCGTCGGTTTCGCTAGAGGCAATCGTCTCGCTGCTTGAGGGCAATGCCCTGCCGCAGAAGATCTTCCTGCCGATCCCAAGCAAGGACAATGCCGAACTGAAGGAAGGGGCGGACTTCTTCCCGAAGCTGCCGGACACCTTCTACACGACAACGGGCTACCCGAATTGCTTCCCGGTTTTCATGCCGGAAGAGCTTCTCGGCCAGAAGCCTGACAATACCTGATCGAGGAAGGCCGGGGCAGGGCGCTGCCCATGCTCCGGCCGGATCACGGATAGATCGATGACAGATAATTCCCCCCTGATTGCACTTGCGGGCATATCAAAGACCTACGGCGCTGTGACGGCGCTCAGAGATGTCGATTTCACCTGCGATGCCGGGACGATCCATGCGATCCTCGGCGAAAACGGCGCCGGGAAGTCGACCCTGATGAAGCTTCTCGCCGGCGTCATAGCGCCGACATCAGGAACGATCCGGCTCGACGGCGTGCCCGTGAGTTTCTTCGGCACACGCGATGCGGCAAACCATGGCATCGTGTGCATGTTCCAGGAGCTCTCGCTGATGCCAAGCCTCACCGTTGGCGACAATATCGTCCTGGCGCGTCCACGGACCATGTTCGGTTTCGTCCGGCGCGCAGCCTACCGTGATGCGGCGGCTTGCCTAGCAATGATCGGTGCAGAGCGCATTCGGCTCGACAGCCTGATCAGCGAACTCACGCTTGCCGAACGCCAACTCGTCGAGATCGCCAAGGCGCTCTATCAGAAGCCGCGACTGCTGATCCTGGACGAGGCGACATCAGCGTTGGGCGCCGACGCAGTCGAGCGCGTATTCTCCGTCATACGCCGGCTGCGCGATCAGGGCACGTGCGTGCTGTTCATATCGCATCGCTTCCATGAGGTTCATGCGCTGGCCGACCGCATCTCTGTCTTCCGCAATGGCGCCCATGTGAAGACCTTCCCGGCTGGAACTGTCGATCACCAGGGGATCGTCTCGTTAATGATCGGACAGTCGATGGAGCAACTGTTTCCGCAAAGACGGCCCGCGGTTCCAGCGGACGTCGCACCGCTTTTGAGTGTGCGACACATGTCCTGGGCGGGCGAACTTGACGATGTTACCTTCGATGTGCGCCCCGGCGAAATCTATGGCCTTGGTGGTCTGGAGGGGCAGGGGCAGCAGCGAGTGCTTGAAGCTATCTTCGGCATCCTCAACGGGGTGTCGGGTGCAGTCGAGATTGCTGGCAACCCATTCAACCGTCGCTCGCCCTTCCGTGCCAAAGCCGCAGATGTCGGCATCGCCTTCATCCCTGAAGACCGCAAGACGGAGGGGATGATTCCGGGCCTTTCCATCGAGGATAACATGCGCCTGGCGGGCATCGGGCGCGACGGTATCCTGTCGAGCGACAATGTGGCGCGCGAGGCTCACTACGAGGCTCTGCTCCACCGCCTTGAGCTCGTCTACGGACAGATGTCCGATCCGGTCTCCTCACTGTCTGGCGGCAACCAGCAGAAGGTGCTTTTGGCCAAATGGCTTGCCCTGAAGCCGCGTTGTCTCCTCCTGCTCGATCCGACCCGCGGCATAGACGTCAAGACCAAGGCGCAGATCTATCAGCTGCTGAGCGATCTTGCAGATGCCGGCGTGGCAATCGTGCTGCAGTCAACCGACTACGAAGAGCTCGTCCATCTCTGCGCGAGGGTTGCCGTCTTTTATCACGGGCGCATCGCGCGGGAATTGTCTGGCGATACCCTGACGCCGGAAAACCTCATCTCGGCCGCGATGGGCCTTGGCAGTGAACATGCCGATCAAGGAGAAGCCGCATGACGCGCATTGCACTTCAGCGCAACATCCGCTTTCTCATTCCGGCCGCTGCCTTCATCGTGCTGTTCGCGATATATGTCGGCACTCATCCGCGCGGATTTTCTACCTATGTTGTGACGATCTGGGCAAACCAGGGCGCGCTGCTGGTCTTTGCCGCGTTCGCTCAGTTCTTCGTGGTCCTTGTGCGCGGTATCGATCTGTCGGTTGGCGCCATGGTGGCGCTCAGCAATGTCGTCGCCTCCCATGTCCTTGCGGGAGAGGGCGCCATGCTATGGCCAGGCATCGCCGCCGTTATCGGGACTGGGCTTGTCTGTGGGGTCATAAACGGGCTGGTCGTGACCCTCGGCCGCATTCCGCCGATTATCGCGACGCTTGCGACCGGTGCCGTCTATTCCGGCATCGCACTCTTTCTGCGCCCGACACCCGGCGGTGATGTCAACAGCGACCTCTCCGACGCGCTGACATATTCAATCGCCGGCGTGCCGACGTCGTTGATACTGATCGTCGTCGTGTTGATCGCCTTCGCGCTGATCCTGCGTTACACCGCTTTCGGCCTGTCTTTGTACGGTCTCGGCTCGTCCGAGCATTCCGCGCAACTGACGGGCATCTCGTTGCTGCGGATGCGCATCGCCGCGCACGCGCTTGGTGGTCTGTGCGCTGGGATGGCCGGATTTTATGTAGCGATGGTGACCCTGACCGGAGACGCCGGGATTGGCCCGACCTACACCCTCAATTCGATCGCCGCGATCGTCCTCGGTGGCGTCTCACTTTCTGGCGGCATCGGCGGCCCATTTGGCGTGGTGGTCGGCGCGCTGCTGCTCAAGACGGTTGCCGCTTTGATGTTCTTCTCTGGCCTGCCGCCACTTGCCCAACCATTCTTCGAGGGCCTGATATTGGCGCTTGCCATTGCGCTCGGTTCGCTCGGCATTCTCAAGGTTCGCAATCGTTTGAAGTTGTTTGCACAATGACAGTGATCACCCCAGAACTTCCCCGACGCCTCCTTGGCCGGTTCACTGCTGATCCCGCCATTCCTGTCGTTACAGCGGGCTGTATCCTGTTGCTGGCGATTGGCGGCATAATTTTCCCGGCCTTTCTAAGTCCGGGCTATCTCCTCCAGCAATTGCAGATCGCCTCATTTCTCGGTGTGATAGCCGCCGGAGCGACACTCGTCATTCTGCTCGGACATATCGACCTCTCAGTGCCCGCTGGCATCACGGCAGTCGCGGTGTTGACCACCACGGTCGCTGGTTCGTCCACGCCCTCGGTTGCGGCAGTAGCCATTCCGGTCGGCCTTCTCGGCGGAGCGCTGATCGGGCTGATCAACGGCATCGGCGTTGCCTTCTTCCGCTTACCGTCCATGGTCTGGACCTTGGCCATGAATTCGATGCTCGTCGGCGCGGTGGTGTTCTTCACAGGCGGCTTCAAGCCGCGCGGCGTGGCGCCGCCGCTTTCGATATCGCTGGCGCTCGAGCGCACGCTTGGTATCCCCAACGCCTTCCTCTTTTGGATCGCCGTCATGATCGTCATCGGCCTTCTCTTCAAACGCACGGTCTATGGGCGCTACCTTTTTGCCACCGGCAACTCCGAAAAGGCGGTGTATCTCTCTGGTATCAGGGTACGGCTGGTGACGACGATGACCTTTGTGGCCGCCGGCGTCTTCACCGCCATCGGTGCGATCCTTCTGGCCGGCTACGCCAACCAGGCCTATCAGGGTATGGGCGATGCCTACATGCTACCGGTGCTCACCGCCGTCGTCATCGGCGGAACGTCCATCCTCGGTGGCAAGGGCAGTTACGCCGGAACCGTGGTCGGCGCACTGTTCATCACGCTCCTGTCTTCCATTCTTTCGGTGCTGCAGATGCCGGAAGCATTCCGTCAGATCGTTTTCGGTCTGATCATACTCTCCATGTTGCTGATACGCAGCTTTGAAAGGAACAATCGATAATGGCCGGATCCACCCACGTAGCAATCGTCGGATTGGGCTCGATGGGCCTTGGCATGGCACGCTCGCTTCTGCGGGCCGGCCACACGGTTACTGGCTGCGACATCAGCGATGCGGCCCTTTCCAGCCTCGAGGCCGCCGGCGGAAGGCCAGTTCAGACGCCGGCAATGGCCGCAAGGGATGCGCAGATCGCCGTTATCGTCGTCGTCAACGCGGCACAGACAGAGGCCGTCCTGTTTGGTCCCGACGGCGCTGTTGCGGCGTTGGCGCCCGGCTCCGTCGTGATATCGTCCGCAACCATCTCGCCGGCCGAGGCCAAGAACTTCGCCCAAAGGGCAGGCAAGCATGGGATCCTCTATCTCGATGCCCCGATCAGTGGCGGTTCGGCCAAGGCCGATCAGGGCGCGCTGACGGTCATGGCCTCGGGTTTGCCCCAGAGCTTCGCCGCAGCACGGCCGGCGCTCGATGCGATGGCATCAACCGTTTACGAACTCGGCGACGATGTCGGCGTTGGCTCATCCTTCAAGATCGTCAACCAGCTGCTGGCGGGCGTCCATATCGCCGTTGCCTGCGAAGCGATCACCTTCGCCAAGAGCCTCGGGCTCGATATCTCGCGGGTCTTCGACGTCATTACAAAATCGGCCGGCAACAGCTGGATGTTCGAAAACCGCATTCCGCATGTCGTCGCCGGCGATTACACGCCCCACAGCGCCGTATCGATCTTCACCAAGGATCTCGGCATCGTCTCCGACATCGGCCGGCAGCAGAAATTCCCCCTTCCGATCGCCAGCGCCGCTTTGCAGCTTTTCCTGATGACCGAAGCGGCTGGCATGGGGCGAGACGACGATTCTTCCGTCGCCCGCCTTCTGGCGTCGATCGCCGGGCTGCAACTGCCAGGCATGGACAAGGAGGTTTGAGATGCCACGTTTTGCCGCGAACCTCACCATGATGTTCAACGAACACGCGTTTCTCGATCGCTTTCAGGCAGCAGCCGACGCTGGTTTCGAAGCCGTCGAATATCTCTTCCCATATGACCATCCAGCCGACGTCATTGCCCAGAGGCTCCATGCGACCGGATTGAAACAGGCACTCTTCAACATGCCGCCCGGCGATTGGTCCGCCGGCGCTCGTGGCCTGGCCGCCTTGCCGGAGCATCGAGACGAATTCCGCCAGGCGGTGGGCAAGGCGGTCGAGTATGCCAAGGTCATCGGATCGCCGCTCCTGCACATGATGGCGGGGATCGCGGATGCGAACGATCCAGCGGCAATTGCCTCCTACCGCGACGCGCTCGGCTATGCTGCCGACGCCACGGCGCGCGACGGGATCGGCCTCGTGATCGAGCCGATCAACGGCCGCGATATGCCCGGTTACTTCCTCAACGATTTCAACCGCGCCATCAGCTTCATCTCCGATCTGAACCACACAAACGTGAAGCTGCAGTTCGATATCTATCACCGGCAAATCATCCACGGCGACGTGCTTGTCGGCCTGGAAAGGGCAATGCCTGTGATCGGGCATGTGCAGACCGCATCGGTACCCAGACGCAACGAGCCGGGAACAGGAGAGCTCGACGATTTCAGGATTTTCGCCGCGCTCGATGGCCTTGGCTATAAGGGCTATGTCGGCTGCGAATATCGCCCGGCGGGCGAAACGGTTGCCGGGCTTGGATGGATGAAGCGGCACTGAGGCGATCGACAGGACGGGAGGGGATGACGTGCTGACAAAATGGTTCGAAGTGCGCGACGAGCGGTTTGAAAAACTCGTGCTGCCGAATGTTCATGTGGACACGCTGTTTTCCGAGGGAAGATGGCTGGAGGGACCGGTCTATGTACCGGCCGGCCGCTATCTGCTTTTTTCGGATATCCCGAACAACCGCGTGCTGCGCTTCGACGAGGTCACAGGCCTCGTCACCCCGTTCCAGCACACCGCCAGCTTCACCAATGGTCACACGCTCGATGCACGGGGGCGCGTGTTATCGTGCGAGCATCTGTCGCGCTCGGTGACACGTGTGGAGCATGATGGCAGCGTCACGGTGATCGCGGACACGTTCGAAGGCCGGCGGCTGAACTCGCCCAACGACGTGGTTGTCGCTTCCGACGAGGCGGTGTGGTTTACCGATCCGACCTATGGAATCTCCACCGAATATGAAGGCGGGCGGATCAAGAGCGAGATCGGCAGTCGCAACGTCTATCGCGTTGCGACGGACGGATCGATCAAGGCGGTGTTGACGGATTTCGTCCAGCCCAACGGGATCGCTTTTTCACCGGATGGCCGAACACTCTATGTCGTCGACAGCGGCCGTAAGCCGGCAGCGCTTTATGCCTTTGATGTCGGCCATGACAACGTTCTGGAAAACAAACGATTGCTGCGTGAATGCGATATTGGCATCTATGACGGTATTCGCCTCGACCGGCACGGCAACATCTGGGCCGGGGTTGGCGATGGCGTTCAATGCCTGGCGCCAGACGGCGCGTTGCTCGGCCGGATCATCCTGCCGGAAGCCGTCGCCAATCTGAGCTTCGGGGGACCAGCCAGGAACAGATTGTATATCTGTGCGACGCGTAGCCTTTTTGCTGTCTACCTGAACACGACCGCCGCGCATCCGCAGCAGGCATATCGCACGGATGCGACCGGAGTATGATCCGTCACGGTGGAGGAGGTCGTCAAGCTGCCTGGCCGGCCAGCCGAATTTGCCCGGCCGTCGATGGCAAACAGCCTGTGCCACCAGTGCGAACATCGGCGCTCCATTTGCATCGGGCGATCGCCAGGACACAAGCTCCAGGGTCGAGCACCTGACGATACCAGCCAGTCTAGCCGCTCTACTGCACCCTTTGCGGCCGGCATTTGAAGCGAGATGCAGTGACGCCCGGCGAGAGATTTGCAGACTGCATTGAACCCTGTCACCTTACTGGTTACGACCGCTGGGGGGCCATCCGCATGACGAGCGATCAGAAGCCAACGAGACACTATCCTGCGCTCGACGGAGTTAGGGGTGTGGCCGCGCTGTCGGTCGTGCTTTTCCACCTCGAACGATGGCTTGGTGAGCCGGGGCTCGCAACGAACGGAAATATGTCCGTCGACATGTTTTTTACCCTGAGCGGGTTCGTTCTAGCGGTAGCATATTCCCGGCGGATCCATTCCATGAGCCTGTGGGAGTTTCTGCTGAAGCGCGCGATCAGGTTCATGCCGATAATCGTTCTGGCAACCGTGATAAGCAGTTCGTACCTTCTGTCGAAAGCCATATGGCGAACCGACGAGATCTTGTATTCAACATTGTTGCTCGCGTTTTTGACTGGCGCTTTGAACCTGCCTTTTTTCGGTGCCCCGTCCAACATAGGTGGCCCGCAGCTCTTTCCACTCAATGGACCTCAGTTTTCACTGTTTTTCGAAGTGGTTGCAAACGGTGTCTGGTGGGCTGTCCGGTTTGGGCCTCAAGTCTCCATTGCGGTTGCAACCTTCCTTCTTTCGGCATCTTGCGTCATTGTTTATGGCATTGGTGGCGATACGACAGCCACGTTCTGGCTCGGTTTCGCACATGTCGGTTCATCGTTCTCATTAGGTGTGCTGATTTATCACCTGAACGAAGCTCTAGCGCCAAAAAAGCGCCATGCGCTCAGCGCTCTATTTTGGTGCTTGGCACTGCTGATGCTAGGGCTGTTTTGCATTCAGGTTGAGGCCCCATTTTCCATCAAGCTGCTGTGGAAGTTCGC
The DNA here is from genome assembly GCF_002338015.1 of Rhizobium sp. UBA1881. NCBI lineage: Bacteria > Pseudomonadati > Pseudomonadota > Alphaproteobacteria > Hyphomicrobiales > Rhizobiaceae > Rhizobium > Rhizobium sp. UBA1881. Next base: position 28,520 of record NZ_DDHH01000045.1, on the reverse strand, counting down.
GTTTGCCCCCGCTCTTGTCTGGACTGGCTCAAGTGTGGACCTCAGCGCAATCCAGACCAGGCTCTGTCGCTATCTGGGAGACCTTTCCTATCCAATATATGCATTGCATTATCCCATCTTTTGCTGGGTAAATGGCGTAATTCAGGCGTTTACAGGTGGAAAAAATCCCGCACTGGAGACGCTGGTCGTGGTGTTTGCCGTACTGGCAGCCAGCCATCTGTTCCTTCAACTATACGACAAGCCTGTTCGGTCATATCTCGACAGACGTGTCGCGTGGAGGCGCTCAACAAACTCCGCGACGCCGTCCGGGTCCTGACAATATCCAGCCTGTCAGGCCTTCCTCGATGATCGCCACGGCTCGGTCACTGCCAGCCATTGCCGCGTTCTCGCCTCGGGATCAGCGTTGCGGGTGATGTCGGTCACGACAGCGGCGCTATCTGCGCCATGGACAAATACGCCCTCGATGCGTTCGACGTTCAGGCCGCCGATCGCCACCAAAGGCAAGTCGCCAATCCGTTCTTTCCATCCACGCAATCGCTCGAGCCCCTGTGGCGCCCATTTCATCTCCTTCAGGATCGTCGCGTAGACTGGACCGAGCGCGACATAATCGGGCCGCGCGACGAGGGCGGTCTGAAGTTCGACCGCGTCGTGGGTGGACAGGCCGAGCTTGACGCCGGCGGCGCGGATGGCGGCAAGGTCAGCGGTTTCCAGATCCTCCTGGCCGAGATGGACAAAATCGCAGCCTTCCTCGATCGCCAGCTGCCAGTAATCGTTGACAATCAGCTGGCAGCGATGCTGCACGCAGATCGCCCGAGCGCTGCGGATCTCTTGGCGTAGAGCGGCCATGGAGCGATCCTTGATGCGCAGTTGCACCAACTTGACGCCAACAGGTACCAGCCGCTCGATCCAGTCGGCACTGTCGACGATGAGGTAGAAGGGATCGAGCTTCATGAAAATACCGCCTTTCCGATAACGGGAGTTGATGGGACGGCGATGTCGCGCGGTTCCAGCACCCCCGCCTCGAAGGCCTTGCGGCCCGCCTCGATGGCGGCGCAAAAGGCGCCGGCCATCAAGACAGGATCGCCAGCACCCGCGACCGCTGTGTTGAGCAGAACGGCGTCGAAGCCGAGTTCCATCACGACAGTTGCGTGCGAGGGTCGGCCGATGCCGGCGTCGACAACAACAGGCACGTCAGGGAAATGCGCGCGAATGGAGCGCAGCGCCATTGGGTTTAGCGGGCCGGCGGCGCTACCGATCGGTGCGCACCATGGCATCAGCACCTGGCAACCGGCCTCTAGCAGCCTTTCGGCGACGACGAGGTCGTCAGTCGTATAGGGGAAGACCTGAAAGCCTTCACTGACCAGAATGCGGGCCGCCTCGACGAGGCCGAAGACATCCGGCTGCAGCGTGTCGTGGTTGCCGATCACTTCGAGCTTAATCCAGTCGGTGGCAAACAGCTCGCGCGCCATCTTCGCCGTCAGCACCGCCTCCGACACGCCATGGCAGCCGGCAGTGTTGGGAAGCACCTTGACGCCGAGCGAGCGGACCGTGTCGAAGAAGGCGCCACCATTGCGGCCGCCCGCCGTCTCACGTCGGAGCGACACGGTGACAATTTCGGTCCCGGAGCGGCTGACCGCTTCGGCCATGATTGACGGTGACGGGTAGCGTGCCGTGCCCAGAAGAAGGCGCGAGCTCAGCTTCGTTCCGTAGAGTTCAAGCATCGGTCACCCTCCCTGCATCGGCGACAGGATCTCGATCCGGTCGTCAGTATTCAGCGAGTGCACGGAGCGGTCCTCCCGATGAACGAGCTCACCGTTCACGGCGGTCGCCAGCCAGTCGCCTTCGTAATCCATCAGCGCCAGCAATTCCTCGAGCGTTACGGCGGCAATCTCCTTGGGTTCGCCATTGACGATCAGTTTCATGATGTGTGCCCTCCTGCAGTATCGGGGTTAAAGACAAGGTCGATCGCTTTCGCGGCCATGGCGGGCGCCAAGAGAAAGCCGTGGCGGTAGAGGCCGTTCAGCGAGATTAGCTTTCCGCGTCGCTCGACACGGGGGAAGTTGTCGGGAAAGGCGGGGCGGATGCCGGCGCCGGTTTCCACCACGATCGCATCGGCGAATGCCGGGTGCAGCGCGTAAGCGGCGTTCAACAGCTCCATCAGCGAGCGGGCGGTGATCGGGCCTGCGAACTCCGTCTCGATCATCGTCGCGCCGACCATGAAGAGGCCGTCGCCGCGCGGGACGACATAGACGGGGATGCGCGGATGCAAAAGCCGAACCGGGCGCTCAAGGCGGACCTCGGCAGTCCTGAGACAGAGCATCTCGCCACGAACGCCGCGCAGCGAGGCGGTCTCGGCGATGCGCGCCGCGCCGGTGCAATCGACAATATGGTCGAAGTCCTGTTCGTCGGGGAGTATGTCGATGATGCGCACGCCGCGTACGATCAACCCGTCGCGCAGTTTGGTTAGCACCCGGCGCGGATCGAGATGGGCTTCGCGCGGGAAAAACAGCGCTTGCCGGAAGCGCCCGGCCAGGGAAGGCTCGAGCGTCGCGATCTGCTGCTCGTCCAACCACTCATATCCCGTCGTGCGACCGGCGAAGCGCTTGAGCTCCCCCTGGTCGCGCGCGGGTGCCAGCACCAGCGTGCCGTTTCGTTTGACGTCGCCCGGCACCATCGCCTCCCAGCGGTCGGGCGCATCCTGCCCCTCGCGCAACACGGCCTCATTGGCACTCTCGCGCTCGCACCACGGAGCCAGCATGCCGCCGGCGAGCCAGGAGGCGGCACCCGCAAATCCGCAGCCGGGATCTGAAACCGTGACCGCGGCGCCGCGCGCGGCGAGCGCATGGGCGACCGTGAGGCCGGCGACGCCGGCTCCCTTGACGAGAACGCGCATCTCAGCCGGCCACCTGGCCCTCGGCATCAACAGCCATGTAGAGATCGCCGCCGTCGCGATACTTCGCAGCCATGGCGTCCAGCCCTTCTTTCTGTGCTTCGGCGCGGATATCGTGGGATATCCGCATGGAGCAGAATTTCGGGCCGCACATCGAGCAGAAATGCGCCACCTTATGCGCCTCCTTCGGCAGCGTCTCGTCGTGGAAGCTGCGGGCGGTTTCCGGATCGAGCGAGAGGTTGAACTGGTCCTCCCAGCGAAATTCGAAGCGAGCACGCGACAGCGCATCGTCGCGCAGCTGGGCGGCCGGATGTCCCTTGGCGAGATCGGCGGCGTGGGCAGCGATCTTATAGGTGATGACGCCGGTTTTCACATCGTTTCGATCCGGCAGGCCGAGATGCTCCTTCGGCGTGACGTAGCAGAGCATCGCCGTGCCGAACCAACCGATCATCGCCGCACCGATACCGGACGTGATGTGGTCGTAGCCCGGTGCGATATCTGTCGTCAGCGGCCCGAGCGTATAAAACGGCGCCTCGCCGCAGACGGCCAGCTGCTTGTCCATGTTTTCCTTGATCTTGTGCATCGGCACGTGGCCTGGGCCCTCGATCATGACCTGGCAATCCTTCGCCCAGGCGATCTTCGTCAATTCGCCCAGCGTTTCCAGCTCGGCGAATTGCGCGGCGTCGTTGGCATCGGCGATCGAGCCGGGGCGCAGGCCGTCACCAAGCGAAAAGGATACGTCATAGGCGCGGCAGATGTCGCAGATCTCCTCAAAGTGCTCATAGAGGAAGCTCTCGCGATGGTGATGAAGACACCACTTGGCCATGATCGAGCCGCCGCGCGAAACGATGCCGGTGACACGGTTGACGGTCAAAGGGATGTAATGAAGTCGAACGCCGGCATGGATGGTGAAGTAATCGACGCCCTGTTCGGCCTGCTCGATCAGCGTGTCGCGATAGACCTCCCAGGTCAGGTTCTCGGCAATGCCCTCCACTTTTTCCAGCGCCTGGTAGAGCGGCACGGTACCGATCGGCAGCGGCGAGTTGCGGATGATCCATTCCCGGATGTTATGGATGTTGCGGCCGGTGGACAGATCCATGACCGTATCGGCGCCCCAGCGCGCGGCCCAGACCATCTTCTCGACCTCTTCGGCCATCGAGGAGGTCACGGCGGAGTTACCGATATTGGCGTTGATCTTCACCAGGAAATTGCGGCCGATGATCATCGGCTCGGCTTCCGGATGGTTGATGTTGGCGGGAATGATGGCGCGCCCTGCTGCCACTTCCTGGCGGACGAACTCGGGGGCGACGTGATCGGGAACATGGGCTCCGAAGCTCTCGCCGTCACGGATCATGGCCTCAGCTTTGATCTTGCGGCCGAGGTTTTCGCGGATGGCGATGAATTCCATTTCGGGCGTGATGATGCCGGCGCGGGCATAAGCGAGCTGGGTCACCGCCTTGCCCTCAGTGGCGCGCAGCGGCTGGCGCTTGCCCGGGAATTCGGGTGTCAGGCGCTCGCCGCTGGCAAAGCCGTTGTCTTCGGGGCGCACCAGTCTTCCGTCATAGGCCCCGACGTCGCCGCGGGCGACAACCCAGTCGCGACGCAGCGCAGGCAGGCCGCGTTCGATGCTGATGTCGGCGCCTAAAACAGTGTAGATGCCGGAGGAATCGTAAACCGTGACCGGCGGCTCTCCGGAGGTGGGGTGCAAACTGATCTCGCGCATGGGAACGCGGATATCGGGGTGGATGTCGCCCGGGATATGGATCTTTCGCGAAGCCGGAAGCGGGCCGGTGGTGACTGTGGGTGTGATGGTCTTTGCGGCGATATTCATGGTTCGAGGCTCCAAGTTTTCGATTGGAGACCCAGTCCTCAGCCGGAATGATGAAAAGACGCGGGCACGGATTCCACGCGGAAATCCAGAGCCTGAAGCGCTTGCACCGTCCCTACGCCAGTATGAACTGGATCAGGTTCAACGGGTCACTGCGCGCGATAGCAGAATCTCAGCCCCTTGTCGGGACACCCCTGGTTAATGGAACGAGGGTATTGCGGCCCAAGCGGTTCCGTCAAGCGCAAAACATTTGATGGACGTTTGTGAAGAGAGCAGGCGACACAATACTCCCTACCGCTTCTAGCTTTAGCGGCGAACACCGTACCAGGTACGAAGAGCCGGGCACGTGCGGTTTTTTGACGTTAATCGCCACAGGTGCCGATGACGGGTCGCCATTTTTCGACATCTGTCTTTCTTTTGGCGGTGGGAGTGGCGAGCTTGGTTCCACAGAGTTTACGAGTGTCGAGGGTGCTCACAATCAACGTGGCCAGCCTTTGCGCCTGTTGTCGGCTTGGGGCGGGACTTGCCCGGGGCCAACGCTTCACGGATTAAGTCCCGCACAGCGTGCTGTATTCAAAACATGGCCTTCCATTTCTTGGCGGGCTCTAACTGGGTCATTCTCACGTAGTGCCGAAATTATCTTCCGGTGTTCGGCAATTGAGGCCTCCATCCGGGCAGGCTCAGTGATCGGGATCGGCTGGCGTTGCGTCTCCGTGAGTTGCTCACGTACGACTTGATAGAGCGCACGCATCATCGAATTGCTGCAAGCCGAGGCGATAATCGCGTGAAACTCGAGGTCTGCCTCCACGTTCGCTAGAAGATCCTGCTTCGCCCAACAAACTTCCATCTGTTTGGTCGCAGCTTCCATCGCCTGCAGTTGGTTGCCGGTGAGGCGGCCGGCGGCAAGTGCTGCGATACTGCCTTCGAGCATGATGCGGGTCTGGAAGACATCGAAAACGGAGTAACTGTCAGAATAGCGCCATGGAGCCATCCCGCTGTTCGTGGCGCTTCCACGCGCAACGACAAACGTTCCCCGACCGGCCTCCGTCTTGATCAGGCCAAGCGTTTCAAGCGTCAGCAACGCCTCGCGCAGCGACGCGCGGCTGATACCGAGCTTCGTGGAGAACTCGCGTTGAGACGGAATCTTATCGCCTGCGGCGAGTTCACCGTTTTGAATCATGTCCTGGATTAAGCGCGCCGCCGATTGCGGTACCAATGTCCTGTTCAGCATTCTTTCCATTCTCTCGGAGCCTAAGGCGAGGCAACCGAGTTGTCTCAGCATTTAAATCCATCAGTCGCTTGCAAATGACAATAGAGCATGATTGATTTGGCGTGACTGGTCAGACCGGTTAGACCAGTAGCAAAAATGTGCGCCACATAACAAGGGGAACCTAAAATGCGTCGTTTTTCGATTTTGAAGACTGTCATGCTTTCCGGCGTGCTAGCGATGGCTGGAGCCGCCGCTCATGCCGCGGATCTGTCCGTTGGTGCCAATGTCGGTAACGTCCCGTGGGAGTTTCAAGACGAGTCCGGGAAGACAGTTGGCTTCGAGGTCGATCTCGTCACAGAGATCGCGAAGCGCCTCAACAAGTCGGTGGAGTTCGTCAATATTCCGTTCAACGGGCTGTTCTCCGCCGTTCAATCGGGCCGCATCAATATGGCGATCTCGTCGATCACCATTACCGACAAGCGCCTGGAGTCTGTGAGTTTTGCCCAGCCCTATTATGACAGTGATCAGTCGCTAACTGTCATGGGAGCGAGTGGCATAAAAGACCTGAAAGATATGAGCGGCAAGACCGTCGGCGTCGATACGGGCTCGACCGGGGATGTGTGGGCGACCAGCAATACCGCAAAGTACAGCCTCGGCGAAATCCGCCGGTTTGAGGGCCTACAACCGGCGATGCTAGATCTCGCCGCAGGCCGTATCGACGGCTATATCAGCGATATTCCAGCACTCCAGTACTACGTCAAGGACAAGCCGGAGATCAAAGTCGTCGAGCGAATTCCGACCGGCGAAAAGTATTCGATCATGTTCAATAAGGGTGATCCGCTGGCCAAGCAGGTCAACGACGTCATCACGACGCTGAAGGGAGAGGGCTTCATTGCCAAGCTGCATGAAACCTGGTTCGGCGCCAAGGCGGAAGACACGACCTCGACGGTCAAGGTGGCAGATATGCCCACCGCAAAATAGGACCGGATGGTCAAGGTCACGGATGACGGGTTTGCCCGTCATCCGCCCCGAAACGGCTGATCGGTTTCTCAATGGATATTTTCACAACTTTTTTTAATCTGGCGGTGCTGGAGCGGTCGTTTCCGCTGCTGCTCTCTGGGCTCTGGATCACGCTCGAGCTTGGCATCGTCAGCATCGTTGGCGGCCTTATTGGCGGCCTGATCCTCGCGTTGCTACGCCTTTATGGGCATCGCGTGGCGCAAGCGATTGCCAAGATCTACATCGATATCTTTCGTTCAATTCCGCTGCTGGTGCTGCTGATTGTCATCTACTACGCTTTGCCGTTCGTAGGCATCCGGCTTTCGCCCTTTGTTTCCGCGGTTTCAGCGCTGACGTTGGTCTCGACGGCCTACACTGCCGAGATTTTTCGCGCCGGCATCGAGGCGATCCCGCGCGGGCAGTTTGAGGCGTCGGAGGCGCTTGGCCTTTCCTATCGGCACATGATGGCCGAGATCATTCTGCCGCAAGCAGTCAAGATCGTCATTCCGCCGCTCACCAACAACTGCATCAACGTGATGAAGGATACGGCGCTCGCCTCTGTCGTGGCGATGCCTGATCTTCTCAAACAAGCAACCCAAGCCCAGGCGCTGACGGCCAACCCGTCGCCCCTTATTGGCGCCGCTGTCATCTACATCGCCTTTCTCTGGCCGATGGTCATCATCGTCGCCCGCCTCGAAAAACGTTTCAGTGCCGGGAGACGGAGATGAAAACCATCGTCAGCATCCAAAATCTTGACAAATCCTACGGCCATTTCCAGGTGCTGCACGGCATCGACCTTTCGATCGCTGAAGGTGAGGTCGTGTGCGTTATTGGTCCCTCAGGCTCTGGTAAATCCACTCTTATCCGATGCATCAATCACCTCGAAAGTTTCTCGGACGAAAGCCGCATTGAAGTAGATGGCATCAGGGTTGTGCGTGGAAAAAATCTGGCACAAGTGCGAGCCGAAGTTGGCATGGTGTTTCAGTCATTCAATCTCTTTCCACATCTGACAGTCCTGAAAAACATCATGATCGCGCCGATGCGGGTACGCGGCACGCCGCCTGGAGAGGCGGCGCGCAAGGCGAGGGAATTGCTTGCCCGCGTTGGCATAACCGAACAGGCCGACAAGTATCCCGAGCAGTTGTCAGGTGGCCAACAGCAACGCGTGGCGATTGCTCGGGCGCTCGCGATGGAGCCACGAGTGCTGCTGTTTGACGAGCCAACGTCTGCACTCGATCCCGAGATGGTCGGGGAGGTTCTCGACGTCATGCGCAAGCTAGCCGGTACGGGCGTCACCATGATCGTCGTCACCCACGAGATGGGATTTGCCCGGCAGGTGGCGGATCGCGTGATCTTCATGGATGGCGGCCGCATCGTTGAGGCCGGTACCCCGGCCGAGATTTTCGACAATCCGCGCGAGGAACGCACGAAAAGCTTCCTACGCGCCGTTCTCAATCACTGACAAGAAAAGACAAGGTTCCGGAGGAACAACATGGAAGCGCAAACCCAATTCGACATCGATTTCGTCCGGAGCCAGTTCCCCGGCCTTGATCGTGGCTGGGTGTTTTTCGACAATGCCGGCGGCTCGCAAATTCTGAAACGCGCCGTAGAGAGGATTAATACGTTTCTCTACGACAAGAACGTTCAGATCGGCGGCAGCTACGACGTCTCGCAGCAGGCTGCCAAAGCCCTGATGGATAGCCGCATCGCGGCCATGCACCTCGTCAATGCCGCGCGTCCTGAAGAGATCGTCTTCGGCAGCTCCACAACCGTGCTTTTGCAAAATCTGGCGCGTTCGATGCGCAGCCAGCTTTCGGCGGGCGACGAGATCATCGTGACAATTTCCGATCATGAGTCGAATATCGGCCCCTGGGACGGCTTGCGGGACATTGGCGTCATAATCAAGTTCTGGCCACTCGATGCAACGACCTACGAACTCGACATTGCCGATCTCACGCCGCTGCTCACCGAGAAAACAAAACTCGTCTGCGTTACGCATGTTTCCAACATTCTGGGCGCCATCAACCCGATCGCCAAAATCGCTGAAGTAGTGCATGCCCACGGGGCTCGGATTTGCGTCGACGCTGTCGCCTATGCGCCGCACCGTGCTGTCGATGTTCAGGCCATGAACGTCGACTACTACGTCTTCAGCTTCTACAAGACCTATGGTCCGCATTACGCGATGATGTACGGGAAGTACAAGCATCTGCTGGAGCTTGATCCGCTTTACCATTTCTTCTATGGCCGCGATAAGGTGCCAGGCAAGCTGGAGCCGGGCAACCCGAACTATGAGCTTGCCTACGCGGTGACCGGGATCGTCGACTATCTTTGCGAACTCGGCACGAAAGCGGGAGCTAAGGGCTCTGCGCGCGAGCTGATCCTGGCCGCCTTTGACGCGATCACCGTTCAGGAGAATGCGCTGACCGAGCGTTTGCTGTCCTACCTGCGCAGCCGCAACGATTGCCGCATCATTGGCGAGACCGCCAACCGCAATGGCAGGCGCATTCCGACAATAAGCTTTGTCTTGGAGGGCCGGAATTCGGAGGACATCTGCAAGGCGATGGACGCCTACAAGATCGCGATCCGATTTGGCGATTTTCATGCGCGCCGCCTCGGCGACCATGTCGGCCTGCCGCAATATAACGGCGCCGTGCGCGTCTCCATGGTTCATTACAACACTATCGGTGAAGTCGACCGGCTGATCGCCGCGCTCGATGAGATACTCGCCGACCACAAGCGGGGCGCTGCCTAATGCATTTCGACACGATCATCAAGGATGGCACCGTCGTCACCGCCAGCGATACGTTTCGAAGCGATGTCGGCATTCGCGATGGGAAAATCGCGGCGCTTGCAGCGTCTCTTGATGGCGCGGACGAAATCATCGACGCCTCGGGCCTCTATGTGATGCCGGGCGGGATCGACAGCCATGTCCATCTCGCCCAACCATCCGGCGACGGTATCATCATGGCCGACGACTTTGCGAGTGGCACGCTATCGGCGGCCTTCGGCGGCAACACGACGGTTCTTACTTTTTGCATGCAGGAGAAGGGCGCGACGCTTCGTGAATCACTTAAGGCCTACCATGCGAAGGCCGAGGGCGAGTGCTTCATCGACGTCTCGTTTCATCTGGTCGTGACTGATCCTACATCCTACGTGCTTGGTCAGGAGCTGCCGGCGCTCGTTGAGGATGGATACACGTCGATCAAGGTTTTCATGACCTATGAGAACCTTCGCCTGCGCGACGACCAGATCCTCGACACGCTTGATAGCGCCAGACAATCAGGTGCGCTCGTCATGGTTCATTGCGAGAACGAAGATGCGATCCGATACCTGATCGGAAAGCACGAAAGGAATGGTGAACTCGCCCCGAAGTTCCATGCGCTGAGCCGGCCGGTTGCCGCGGAACGCGAGGCGACCCATCGTGCTCTTTCTCTCGCCGAAATCGTTGGCACATCGATCGTCATCGTTCATGTCTCGAACCGGCAGGCGATGGAAGAAATCGAGCGGGCTCGCAAGCGGGGCAGCAAGGTAGCCGGGGAAACTTGCCCACAGTATCTCCTCCTGACCGCCGATGATCTCGATGCTGCCGAACTGGAAGGCGCGAAGTTTGTCTGCTCCCCGCCGCCGCGCGACAAGGAAAGTCAAGACGCGTGCTGGGAGGGCCTGCAAAACGGCACGTTCGAGCTGTTTTCGTCCGACCACTGCCCGTTTCGCTATAATGATGACAGCGGTAAACTGAACGAGAAAGGCAAACGCCATTTCCGTTGGATACCGAATGGCATCCCAGGCGTCGAAACGCGGCTCCCTATCTTGTTCTCCGAAGGCGTTAGTAAAGGCCGTATCGATATCAACCGCTTCGTTGCGCTGTCATCGACGAACCATGCCAAGCAATATGGTCTCTATCCGCAGAAGGGCACAATCGCGATCGGTTCAGACGCCGATATCACGCTCTGGGATCCCTTGAAGCAAGTGACAGTAACCAACGATATCCTACACCACGGAGCTGACTATACACCGTACGAGGGGCTGGAAGTTTTGGGTTGGCCTGTTCTTACCATGCTGCGCGGCAGGCCAATAGTTCGCGACAGCGAGATCCAGAGCAGCGTGAAACAAGGCCGCTACTTGCAAAGAAATCGCGTCCTGCAACCAGAAGCGACCTAAAAGACCTGGTTCTGAAGGGCCGATATTCTGATTGCGGAACGACAACTTCCTCTGCAGACGTTGCCTTCAGGGCCCCGTAGGTGGCAAGCTTGCGCCCAACGAACATCTGTTCGGCGGGATGTCACAGTGGTGAGGAACAATGTTCACCGTGGCATTCGCCGCTGTCGATTGGCGCCGGCGGTGTTCCACACCGGACACCACACCTGTCTTAGCACTGTGATTCCAAGTAGGGTGATACCTGGCACCAACTGCGGTGCCACCCCTATATAATGCAGTGAGGTTGCGGCTGCCCTTGCAGCCCGCATAAAGCCCAAATGACTGCATCAACGCTTCTCCATTCACGCAATCTGAAAGCCACCTAGTCATCTCGGCTAAGGCGTTCCTTTGCACGACGGCCCTTTTTCGCCCTCCAGCCATCATTAATCCGCGCACGAAGAGCAAAGGCCACAAGCAATTCGTGAGCCGGCAATTTACATGATTGACATTTGTCGACTGGTGACTGACACTTGTAAAAATCGCTTCAATGGAGATGGAGCGATGACCCATCGACCACCAGAGGGATGGCCGGTGCATGGAGGAGCTGAGGTTGGAATATCTTCTTGAAGTCGAGGGGCTGAAAAAGTCCTTCAGTGGTGTCGCAGCGCTGCGTGACGGACGTTTTCAGCTCAAGGCTGGATCCGTGCATGCGCTGTGTGGAGGCAATGGCGCAGGGAAATCGACCTTCCTCAAGATCCTGATGGGCATTCACAAGCGTGACGCCGGATCGATCCGCCGCCGCGGCGCAGACGTCGAGTTCTCCGGTCCGGCGGCCGCCTTGGCATCAGGCATCGCCATCATCGAGCAGGAGCTCAGCCCCGTGCCGCACATGACGGTTGCGGAAAACATCTATCTCGGTCGGGAGCCCAAAGGCCGCTTTGGCGGCATCGACTTCAAGACGATGAACCAGAATGCGCAGCGGCTGCTCGAGCAACTCGAGTTCAACATCCGTCCGACGCAATTCATGATGAACCTGTCTGTCGCGCAGATCCAGCTGGTCGAAATCGCCAAAGCACTGAGCCACGATGCAGAAGTGATCTTCATGGACGAGCCGACGTCGGCGATCGGCGAGAAGGAAGCGCAGCAGCTTTTCAAGACCATCGAGCGATTGAAAGCTGCCGGAAAGGGTGTCGTTTACGTCTCTCACCGCCTGTCCGAGATTTTCCAGATCGCCGATGCTTACACGGTGTTTCGAGATGGCATGTACATCGGTGCGGGCGATCTTGCGGATATCGATCGTCCTGAATTGATCCGCATGATCGTCGGCCGTGAACTCGGCGAAGAATATGTCAAAACGAACACGCCGACTGACGTCACCGGGCTTGAGGTCACGGGTTTGAGCGCGACAGGCAAGGTCGATGATGTGTCCTTCTCCGTCAAGAAAGGCGAAATCTTCGGTATCTACGGGCTGATGGGCTCCGGCCGTTCTGAGATCTTCAATTGTCTGTTCGGTCTAGACCGGATGGACAAGGGTGAGATCAAGCTTGATGGCAAGGCGATCACCGTCAGCAAGCCAGTCGACGCGATGGAGCACGGGCTTGCCTTTGTCACCGAGGATCGCAAGCTGACGGGCCTCAATCTCGTCGACAGCGTTAGGGGCAACATCGCGCTCGCCAGCCTGCCGGAATTCAGCCCGGGCTTCATCATGCGTCGCGGCCAGGAGCAGGCTGCCAGCCAGAAGATGATCGAACGCTTCGGTATCAAGACCGCACGCGACACCATGGCGGTCTCGGGACTATCCGGCGGCAACCAGCAGAAGGTCGTTCTCGGGAAGTGGTTCCTGCGCAACCCGAAGGTGTTGTTGCTGGACGAGCCGACACGAGGAGTCGACGTCGGCGCCAAGCGCGAGATCTATCGCATCATCTGCGAATTCGCGGCCGCGGGAGGCACGGTGGTGATGATTTCATCGGAGATCGACGAGGTGCTCGGCATGTCCGACCGCATTCTTGTCATGCACAATGGTCGTTCGGCCGGCGTCTATCCGCGGTCGGAGACCGACGCGCAGGCGCTGGTGCATCTGTCGACGTGATCGGCGCACCGCGAATTTCTCAATACGGATCGGCATGGGAAGAGGTCAGAAACAGTGTCCCTTACAGACAACAAACCAACGACGGGCTGGTTCAACTCGGATCGCCGCAGGCTGCTCATTCAGGAATACGGCATCTTTCTCGCCTTCCTGCTTCTGTCTGTGATCCTATCGTTTTCCAACGAGTACTTCCTCACGGCCGGCAATATCTCGAACGTGCTGTTGCAGACGTCGATCAACGGTGTTCTCGCGATCGGCATGACTTTCGTCATCCTGACGCGCGGCATCGATCTGTCGGTCGGATCGGTCGTGGCGCTCGCCGGCATCGTCAGCGCCAGCTTCGTCACGACCTCGGCAACAGCCGGCATTGCGGGTGCGCCTTATCCTGCAGCCGTCGCTTTGCTGGTCGGTATCGGCGTGGGCCTGGCCTGTGGCGCCATCGTAGGCTTCATCGTTTCCCGCTTCGCCGTCCCCGCCTTCGTTGCCACGCTCGGCATGCTGTCGGCAGCACGCGGCATGACCCTGATCTACGGCGGCGGAAAGCCTGTGCCGGCACTGATCCCGGAGTTCCGCTGGATTGGCACCGGAAACATTCTCGGTGTGCCGATGCCGGTGGTCATCCTTGCCGTCGTCTTCATTGTGTCCTGGTGGGTCCTGACGCGCACGCGCTTTGGCCGTTATATCTATGCCGTCGGCGGCAACCCGCATGCAGCAATCACCTCGGGTATCAACGTCACCCGTATCCGCTTCGCCGTTTACGGCATCTCGGGCTCGCTTGCAGGTCTCGCTGGCATGATACTCTCCGCCCGCACAGGATCGGCACTGCCGCAGGCTGGCATTGCCTACGAACTCGACGCAATTGCGGCAGTCGTCATCGGTGGCACCAGCCTCTCGGGCGGTGTCGGCAGGGTGACTGGAACGCTGATCGGCGCACTCATCATCGGCGTCATGAACAACGGCCTCGATCTGATGGGTATCCAATCCTACTACCAGCAAGTGCTCAAGGGCGCACTCATCGTCGGCGCAGTCATGCTGGACCAGAAACGAAATCAAGGTCTCTGACCTGATAATTCGGATCGTATCCGCGATCCGTTGGCAAACCGCGCGTCATACCGGCGACCGGACATCTCTATGGAGGAGAAACAGATGAAGAAGTTGATGCTCGCACTTATCGCCAGTGCGGCGATCCTGACTGCGCCAGCCATGGCGCAGGAAAAGAAGCTGAAGATCGGTGCCACGACCTACGGCCTGAATGCCGAGTTCATGCAGATCTGGTCGGCCGCGCTGAAACAGCATCCGGCAGTGAAGAGCGGTCAGGTGGAACTGACGGTGTTCGACGGTCGCTATGACGCACTGGTCCAGCAGGAGCAGTTCAACACCATGATCACGCAGAAGTTCGACGCGATCATCTTCGTGCCGATGGACATCGAAGCTGGTGCTGCTGCCGTTCAGGCCGCCCATGATGCTGGTATCCCGGTCGTCGGCTCCAACGCTCGCGTCAACTCCGATCTCCTGACCTCCTATGTCGGTTCGAACGACGTCGAAGCAGGCGAACTCGAAGCCAAGGCTGTTCTCGACAAGATGGGTTGCAAGGGCAACCTGGTCATCCTCGAAGGCCCGATCGGACAGTCCGGCCAGATCCAGCGCCTTGAAGGCAACGAAAAGGCGCTCAAGGCGTGCCCTGACGTCAAGGTTCTCGAAAAGCAGACCGCCAACTGGTCGCGCGCCGAAGCCCAGACTTTGATGGAAAACTGGCTGACGTCGCATCCGGGCCAGATCAACGGTGTCATCGGCCAGAACGACGAAATGGCGCTCGGCGCGATCGAGGCGATCAAGGCTGCAAACCTGAAGGTTGAAGACTTCGCAATCGCCGGCGTCGACGGCGTCACCGATGCCATCAATGCCGTCAAGCGTGGCGAAATGGCATCGATCCTGCAGGATGCCAACGCACAGGCACAGGGCGCGCTCGACGTCGCCATCAAGGCCGCGAACAAGGATGCCAAGCCGGAATCGGCGATCTGGACCCAGTATCCGGAAATGAAGTGGGAAGACGGCGCCTCCAAGGACTACCTCGTCCCCTGGACGCCAGTCACCAAGGAAAATGCCGACAAGCTGCTCGAATCCCGCAAGTAACGAACGCAAAGCCAGGGCGGGCAACATCCCGCCCTGGCCTCCACACCGCAAAGGCTTGAAGAGATGACAGACACTGCACCCCAAATTGACCTCAACTTCCCGCTGACGGGCAAGATCGCCGTCGTGACTGGCGCCGCATCCGGGATCGGCTCGGCGATCTCCGACGCGCTGACGGCAAAAGGCGCCACGGTGGCCGTACTCGATATCAATGCCGATATCGCCGCTGCCAAGGCGGCCGCGCTCGGTGGCGGTGCCAAATCTTTCGTCTGTGACGTCTCCCAGCCAGACTCGGTCAATCGCGCCATATCGGATGTCGTCGCAGCATTCGGCCGCATCGACATTGCCGTCAACAGCGCGGGCGTTGTCTTCCTGGCGCCAGCCGAAGATCTGTCGCTCGACTATTGGGACAAGACGATCAACACCAATCTCAAGGGCAGTTTTCTCGTTACCCAAGCCGTCGGCCGCGCCATGATCGCTGCAGGACAAGGCGGCAAGATCATCAATCTTGCGTCGCAGGCGGGCACCGTCGCGATCGAGGAGCATGTCGCCTACTGCGCCTCGAAATTCGGCGTCATCGGCATGTCGAAAACCTTCGCTGCCGAATGGGGCAAATACGGCATCACAGTCAACACCATCTCACCGACCGTGGTCCTGACCGAGCTCGGCAAGAAGGCTTGGGCTGGTGAAAAGGGAGAGGCCGCCAAGAAGCGCATTCCCACCGGTCGTTTCGCCTATCCCGAAGAGATCGCTGCCGCTGCCGTCTTCCTGGTTTCGGATGGCGCCAACATGATCAACGGCGCCGATCTCCTGATCGATGGCGGCTACACAATTCTCTGAGCCGAAGCGCCAGGACATTTTCAAGGAGACTTCATGCAACGCTTCGTCAACAATCCCGACCTCGTCGTCGAGGATACAGTCAAGGGCTTCATCAAAGCCCATTCCGATATCGTGCGCCTTGCCGAGAACCCGCGTGTGGTTGTCGCCAAGAATGCACCGGTGAGCGGCAAGGTCGGCGTTATCACCGGAGGCGGCTCCGGCCACGAGCCTGGCTTCATGGGCTACACCGGCAAGAACATGCTGGATGCCGTTGCCGTTGGCGAACTCTTTTCTTCCCCGACTGCCAAGAGCTTTCATGACGCCATCCGAGCAGCTGATGGCGGGGCAGGCGTGGTCTGCCTCTACGGCAATTATGCCGGCGACAACATGAACGTGAAGATGGCGACAAAGCTCGCCACCAAGGACGGTATCGAGGTCGCAACCGTCGTTGCCAATGACGACGTCTGCTCCGCACCGCTGTCGGAGCGCGAAAAGCGTCGCGGTGTTGCCGGCGAGATCTTCATGTGGAAGATCGGAAGCGCCAAGGCCACGCAGGGCGGAAGTCTCGAAGAGGTTCGAGCGGCCGCACAAAAGGCGATCGACAACTGCCGGTCGATCGGCGTCGGCCTCGGGCCGTGCACCCTGCCGGCTGTCGGTCATCCTAATTTCCAGATTGAGCCGGGTACGATGGAAGTTGGTATCGGCCATCACGGGGAGCCTGGTGTGCGCGTCGAGCCACTCAAGCAAGCGGCAGATGTCGCCAGGGACATGTGCAAGATCGTTCTGGATGATCACAATCTTCCTGCTGGAACCGAGGTTGCCGTTCTGGTCTCGGGACTGGGTGCGACACCGCTCAACGAACTTTACATTCTCAACGACACAATCGAGAGCGAGATCACCGGTCGCGGCCTCGTCGTCTACAAGACCTATGTCGGGAACTACTTCACATCGCTTGAAATGGTAGGCGCCACATTGACGGTCTTTGCGCTCGATGCCGAGACCAAGCCGCTTCTCGACCTCGAAACGTCCTGCACAATCTTGCTCTGAGGAACGCTGACATGCAAACTTTCAAGAACGCCTCGGCGGGCGCCATCGTCCTTTCGCTGGCAGAGCGCATCATCGAAAATCGGGCCTATCTCAGCGAGATCGACGGCAGGATCGGTGATGGTGACCACGGGGTCAATATGGCGAAGGGTTTTGGAATGGCAGCCGAACGCCTCAAGGGGCAGGATGCCTCGCTGAGTGTAGCGTTCGAGACCCTCGGAACGTTGCTGATGACAGAGATCGGCGGTTCGATGGGTCCGCTTTATGGTGTCATGTTCACCGAATTCGGTGAGACGCTCGAAGGCAAGGACGCTGTGGACGCCAGGCTGTTCAGCCACATGCTCCACGCAGGGCTGGATGGTATCCAGTCGATCGGATCTGCCAAGGTCGGCGACAAGACGCTGATTGACGCCTTCGTCCCCGCGGTGAATGCTTTCGACGAGGCCACGGCATCCGGAAAGTCCTTCGCCCAGGCACTGACCGCGCTGACTGAAGCCGCCGAAAAGGGGCGCGATTCGACGATCGATCTGGTCGCGAAAATTGGCCGCGCCAGCCGTCTCGGTGAGCGGTCGCTCGGCATTTTGGACGCCGGCGCCACTTCCTGTGCACTCATTTTAAGCGAAATCTCGATCGGCGTCTCCTCCCGGCTGGAAGGCGTTTGATCTTCCCTGTTGTCTCCCAAGACGGCGCGGCCTGTCTGATCGCGGCAGGCCGCGTACCACGCGGTTGCAAACAGGTCGCATTGGCGGCATCTTCCCGGCACATGTAAGCGGGAGTTCATTCCACGGTGGCAACGGTTAAGACACAGCAGGCGAGAAAGGCCGGCCCAGGCAAAAGCGACCTCGCTCAGGCACCTGATGCGATGCCTTTGCGCTACGGCGACGACCCTTACGTCTGGGCGTGCTGGCTCTATTACGAAGACGGTCTGACCCAGGGCGATATCGCCGACGTAATGGGCATATCCCGTGCGACCGTGAACAGCTATCTAGCCGAGGCGCGAGATCGCGGCATCG
This sequence comes from Rhizobium sp. UBA1881, assembly GCF_002338015.1. Classification (NCBI taxonomy): domain Bacteria; kingdom Pseudomonadati; phylum Pseudomonadota; class Alphaproteobacteria; order Hyphomicrobiales; family Rhizobiaceae; genus Rhizobium; species Rhizobium sp. UBA1881. Next base: position 10,364 of record NZ_DDHH01000045.1, on the reverse strand, counting down.
TCAACATCACCATTGAGCCGGCCCGGCTTGCATCACTGACGGTAGCACAAGCACTCAAGAGACACTTCGGCCTTGCCGATTGTCTCGTCGTTCCAAGCGAAGACACCGCCAGGCCGTTGATCGACAGGATAGGTGTCGCCGGTGGGCAGGCGCTTCATAGATTGATCAAGTCGGGTGATACGATCGCGGTCTCGTGGGGGCGCACGGTCCTGGCGATCAGTGAGCGCGCCGAGGTTCCGGGTTTGCAGGATGTCACCGTCGTGCAAGCAACCGGCGGGACGCGCGCGAGTTTCGCCTATACGCCGGAGCTCTGCGCATCGGCGTTGGCCGATGCCGTCAATGGAAAGCTGATCAATATTTCAGCGCCTGCCATTGTTTCGTCAACCGCAGTGAGAGAGGCCTTTTTGCAGGAGCCTCTCATCGAGAGCCAGTTCGACGTGCTCGCGCGCGCAAACAAGGCGCTGTTCGGCATTTCGTCGCTGCGTCCCAATTCCACCATCCATACCAGTGGCTTTTTTGAATCCGTGCCACTGCAGGAGTATCTTGCCAAAGGTGCCGTCGGCGTCGTGGCTGGTCGCTTTATCGACGGACATGGTCGCCCAATCGCAGGTCCGCTCGATGAGCGGACAATCGGCATTTCCCTCGATATGCTGAAGAACATCAATCTGCGCATCGCTGCTGCGGGTGGCTTCGACAAGGTACCGGCCATTCTCGCTGCGTTGCGCGGCGGCTATGTGAACGTATTGATTACGGATGCTGCGACCGGCCGCGGCATATTGAACGCTGATGGCGTAACCGATATCGACCAGCGATCGTCGCAACGTCTGCGGCCCGATAATCAGGCACCGCTGCCATCGTCCACACGCACGCGCGTGAAGAAGTTCCTGAACGATCCCGACAAGATCGTCGAAGAGATGCTCGATGGCGTGGTACGCGCGCATCGCAAATATTTGTCGCCGATCGACAAGTCGAACCGGGCCCTTGTCGCTCGCGACGGGCCAAGACCGGGAAAGGTCGGTCTCGTTATTGGCGGCGGCTCCGGACATGAGCCAGGATTCCTCGGCTATGTCGGCAAGGGGCTCGCCGATGCCGTATCGATCGGAAACATCTTCTCTTCACCCCCTCCCTTGCCCATCCTCCATTGCGCGCAGGCAGCATCTGGAGGGGCCGGCGTTCTTTTCGTTTACGGCAACTATGCAGGCGACGTGATGAATTTCGAGATGGCCGCGGAGATGGCAGAAAGTGCCGGAATTCCAATTCGAACGGTTCTGACCACCGACGACATCACCTCTTCACCCCTCGAGGATCGAGATGGCCGTCGCGGCGTGGCAGGCAACTTCTTCATCTTCAAGATCGCCGGAGCCGCCTGCGATCGCGGTCTTCCACTCGACCTTTGCGAAGCAGTGACCCGCAAAGCCAATATGCAGACGTACACGGTGGGGGTGGCGCTCGAGGCGTGTTCGATGCCGCAGACCCAGCGCCCCAATTTCGAGATCGGGGCAGACGACATTGAGTTTGGCATGGGTATCCATGGTGAGCCGGGCGTTATTCGCGAAAAAATGATCAGCGCCGACGAGATCGTCGACAGAGTGATGGACCGGATCCTTGCCGAGATGAACCCGGCCGAAGGCAGTCGAGTTGCTGTCCTCGTAAATTCGTTCGGGGCTACCCCTATGATGGAGCTCTACGTCCTCTTCAGACGCGTCGAGCAGCGTTTGAGCGCCAGGGGTATTGCCATCGAGGCGAACTGGATTGGGCACTACTGTACGTCACTCGACATGGCCGGAGCTTCGATTTCCATCATGGAGCTTGATCAGGAACTGACGGAACTCCTGCACCATCCATGCGACACCGCAGTCCTAACGATAAAATAAGACAACGAGATACGTTCGGCGCCTAGACGAGCGTGCCTTGATAGTGGGAGGGCAATCAATGCAAGAGAATGATGCGCGCAAACTCAACCAGATGTTCAACCGGATATCGAACCTGATTGCCGCCGAAAAGGACTATCTGACCGAACTGGACGGCGCGATCGGTGATGCCGACCATGGTATCACAATGATGCTCGGGTTTGGCGCCGTGGCCAGTGAGCTGGCACGATCCGATTTCGAAGACATGCTTCCGTCAGCCGTGATGACCACAGCCGCGTCCGTGTTCCTCAACGCCGTCGGGGCGTCGACCGGACCGTTATATGCGACGGCCTTCCTGCGTGCGGCAAAGACGCTTGAAGCGCGCCAGTCTCTTGATGCCGCCGGCCAGGTCGCTCTGTTGCAAGCGATAACCGTTGGAATACAGGAGCGCGGGAAGGGACAGCGCGGCGACAAGACAATGCTCGACACCTGGATCCCCGCGGCAGAGGCCGGCGTCGCAGCTCTGGAGCGTGAAAGCGGACCTGGCGAACTCTGGCGCGATATCACGGCCGCGGGCGAAAGCGGCGCTTCAGCCACACGTTCGATGGTCGCGGTACGCGGCCGCGCCGCTCGTCTTGGGGAGCGCTCGCTCGGTCATGTCGACCCCGGGGCCGCGTCTGCGGTCCTCATTTTGAAGGCTATGGCAGAGGTTTTCGCTGTTTGAGAGTTTCCTTTGAGGTCCCTCAATCTCCTTCAGTTGGAATTTTCACGAAATCGAAATGTGCAAGCGGTCATGAAGCGCCGTCACACTAGCCGTACGGGATTGGCTGCTGCGACGGTTCGACCAGGCGGTGCGGGGAAGGGCGGACTGGCGCGCGACTGCAAGCTTCTCGAATTTTTGACAGGCGGGCTGCATTTTCTTGTCCGTGCGGAAAGCGCCCGGTGCTCAATCATCGCGCAGGGAGGCGGCACCGGCGGCGATCATGACAATGATCGCGTCGAGTTCTTCTCCCAACCGTTCCGGCGGCAGACCGACGAAACGAGCCTCCAGGGTTATGCTGATGATGCCGTGAACTGCGCCGAACAGGGTCCTTGCGCGCACGGCGCGATCTTCAATGCTCATCTCGGGCTGGAGCTGAGACAAGGGCTCGGCAATCAGGCTCAACAGGAAGAGATGTTCATCGAGATGCCATTGCGGGGATGGCGTGTCTTCGGGCGGATAGTGCTCGAATAAAGCTTTCCACAGATTGCGGTTGGACATGGCAAACCTCAGATAGCCCTGCGCCAGCCCACGCAGCCGGTCGGTAGGTGACCCTGTCCTCACTTGCGCCGACCCCAGGGACTGCTCAAGCGCCTTCAGCGTCGTTGAATTCACATGGATGATAAGGTCGCTGAGATCAGTGAAGGCGCTATACAGGCCGCCCAGCGCACAGCCGGCATCCTGGGTCACGTCGCGGGCACGCAAGTTCGCCAGACCGTCGCGTTCGATGCGGTCGCGCGCTGCCTCAAGCAGCCTTGCTTTTAGATCTTCCCGCTTTTCTTCCCGCCTTCCCATCATTGCTCTCCAAAATAATTGAACGCCGTTCAAAATATTTCTTGAACGTCGTTCACGATTGTGCGACACATCCATTCGTGAACAACGTTCATAAACGGGAGAGGCCAGATGTTCAATCTAATTGCAACGCTCCTGCGCGCCAGAGCGCACGACGCCGAGCAGATGCTCGCCGACACGCATGCAGCGCCGCTGCTTGCTCAGCAGATACGCGATAGCGCCCGAGCCATTCAGTCCGCCCGGCTTGCACTGGCCGTCGCTATCGCCCAGAACGAAAAGGAACGCAGCCAGCACGCGGTGATCGTGTCACGGATTGCCGATCTGGAGGAGCGTACGCTGGCAGCCCTTTCCAAGGGCAATGACAGCCTCGCCCGGGAAGCCGCCGACACAATCGCCTTTTTCGAAGCGGAGCGCGCAGCCTGCGAAAAGGCACAGACACAGTTCACCAGCGCCATTACCAAGCTCAGGCAAACAGTCCGCTCCTGTGAAGGGCGCCTGACGGACTTGCAACGCGGCGAACGGCTGGCGCGCGCGACACATGCTGCCCAGAAGATCGATCACGCAGCGGCCGGCACCCGCCTCGCCACGCTTGATGATGCCGAACGGACGCTCGAACGTCTTCGCGATCGTCAGAAACAGACAGACATGGTTTCTACTGCGCTCAAGCAGATGGAGGCTCCGGCGCGGTGCGCCGATCTGACCGAACGACTGGCTGAAGCTGGATGCGGAGCGCCGCTGCGATCCTGCGCCGACGACGTACTGGCACGCCTACGCGCGCGGCTGGAAGCCAACGCCTGAACTTTCCACCTCAATTCTCACAAGGGATCAGAACCATGAACGACAGTTTTCAAAAACATTCGCAAAGCTGGGTCAGCTTCTCCTACATTTCTTTTGGTGCCGCAGCATTCATGCTCGCGCTCGGGCTGTGGATGATGCCACTCGACTTGTGGGGCAAGGGATATCTCGCCATGGGCATCGTGATGCTGGTCCAGACGACGGTCAACATCACCAAGACTTTGCGTGACAATTCGGAATCGGAAAAGCTGATCCGCAAGATCGAAGATGCCAAGACCGAAAAGCTGCTGGTTAAGTTCAATCGCGACAGCGACAGTTAAACCTCGTTAACGACGTCACGGAGTTATTCGGGTTCTCAACGATTGCCTAATAACTCCGTGGTTTTCCTGCAGTGATCCAAAAGGAAAGCCCCAATGCACGACAGCCTGATGAAATCGAGGAAATTCGCGCCGTTGTTCTGGACGCAATTCCTCTCCGCCTTCAACGACAACTTCCTCAAACAGACGCTGATCTTCCTGATCCTGGCGACGATGGCGGCCGATGGTGCAGCCCTTGTGACCCTGGCCGGCGGTATTTTCATCGTGCCCTTCCTTGCCCTGTCAGCACTTGGCGGCGAACTTGCCGACAAGCACGACAAGGCGCAGATGGCCTCGCGGCTGAAATTTGCCGAAATCGGCGTTGCCGCCCTCTCCGTTGTCGGCATTGCCTTCTCGTCGATCTCCGTTCTCATGGTTGCGCTGTTCGGCTTCGGCGGCATCTCTGCGCTGTTCGGGCCGATCAAATACGGCATCTTGCCAGATCTTCTCGAAACCGCGGAGCTTCCCAAGGCCAACGCCTGGATTGAAGGCGGAACTTTTATCGCCATCCTGACAGGTACGATCGTTGCCGCGCTAGCCTTTGCCAAGGGCGACAACGTGTGGGTGTTCGGCCCGATGATGATGGCGCTCTCGATCCTATGCTGGCTTTCGGCGCGCATGATCCCGCGCATCGGCCCGCAGGCTCCGTCACTCGTTGTTGACAAGAACCTGTTGCGATCCAGCATGACACTCGTTAAGGAACTGGGCGAGGACCCCCGGGTTTTGCGATCGGCCCTGATGAATTGCTGGTTCTGGTTTGTCGGTGCCTTCATTATGTCCATGCTGCCGATCATGGTCACCGAAATCCTCGGCGGTTCGGAACTCGTTGTGCCTGCCTATCTGGCGATCTTCGCGATCTCAATTGCCGTTGGCTCGGCAGTTGCCGGCTGGATGTCGGCGGGCCGCATCGTGCTTCTGCCAGCGCCTGTCGGCACGACCATCGTCGCGCTGTTCGGGCTTGATCTTGCTTGGAACCTGTGGGGCCTGCAGTCGGCCGCGCACGCTGAAACGATCCTGGAGTTCTTCGCCGGTCAGAACACGATCCGGGTGGCGGCCGATCTCGCCGGCATGGCCATTGGCGGTGCGTTCCTCGCCGTTCCTACCTTTGCCGCCATGCAGACTTGGGCGGATGAAAAGCGCCGAGCCCGCGTCATCGGTGGTGCCAACGTGCTGTCAGCCCTATTCATCACCCTGGGGCTGGCCTTGGTCGCGATCCTGCAGGCGATCGGTGTTTCCGTACCAATGATCGTCCTTGGTCTTTCCATCATCAACGTCGGCGTCGCCTGGTTGATGCTGCGATCGCTGCCGACCAACCCATTCCGCGACTTCATCTCGATCCTCTTTCGCGCCTTCATGCGTCTGGAAGTCGAGGGCCTTGAAAACATCCGCAAGGCCGGCCGCGCGCCGATCATCGCGCTTAATCATGTGAGCTTCCTGGACGGCGCGCTGGCGCTTGCCATCACCGAAGATGAACCGGTCTTTGCAGTCGACTACAAGATCGCGCAGGCATGGTGGGTTCGGCCGTTCCTGAAAATGTGCAGGTTTCTGCCACTCGATCCAACCAAGCCGATGGCGACCCGCTCGCTTATCAAGGTCGTCCAAGACGGCAGTGCCATCGGCATTTTCCCGGAAGGCCGTTTGACGGTTACCGGTACGCTGATGAAAGTCTATGACGGCGCTGCCATGGTTGCCGACAAAACAGGCTCGATGATCGTGCCCGTGCGCATCGACGGTCTGGAGAGAAGCTATTTCTCAAGGCTCTCGGCCGGCCAGGTGCGTCGCCGGCTCTTCCCCAAGGTCAAGGTGACTATCCTTGAGCCGGTGCGTCTTGAAATTCCGGACGATCTCAAGGGGCGCAAGCGCCGTGTTGCCGCCGGTGCAAGCCTATACAAGATCATGTCAACGCTTCTGTTCAAGACGACCAACACCAACCTGACCGTGCTGGAGCGCATAATCGAGACCGCCCAGGAACGCGGAGGCAGCAAGCTTGCCGTAGAGGACCCGATCAGTGGCCCGCTCTCTTACAGCAAGTTGCTGACAGGTGCCGCCGTTCTCGGTGCGAAGTTCAAAAAGATGTTTCCCGGCGAAAAGACCCTTGGTGTGATGCTGCCGAATGCCAATGGCACCGCAGCAGCCGTCCTCGGCGTCATGTCTGCAGGCAAGGTTCCCGCCATGCTGAATTTCACCGCCGGTGCAGCCAACATTCTTTCTGCCTGCAAGGCGGCTGAGGTGAAACATGTGCTTTGCTCGCGCGCATTCGTCACGCAAGGCAAGCTTGGCCCGATCATTGCCGAGCTGGAAAAAGAGGTGACCCTTGTGTGGCTGGACGATCTGCGCCAGACGATCACCACCGTCGAGAAGATCGTCGGACTTCTACGACGTTACAAGCCGCTGGCGAGACAGTCGGCACAAGACACCGCCGTCATCCTTTTCACATCCGGCTCGGAAGGTGCACCCAAGGGCGTTGTGCTGACCCATCGCAACATCCTGTCGAACGCTGCCCAGGCGGCCGCGCGCATCGATTTCCACTCTGGCGACAAGGTCTTCAACATCCTGCCGGTCTTCCATTCCTTCGGCCTCACCGCCGGAACAGTCCTCCCGCTGGTCGCCGGTGTGCCTGTCTATTTCTATCCGTCACCGCTCCACTACCGCATCGTGCCGGAACTCATCTACACGTCGAATGCAACGATCATTTTCGGCACTGATACGTTCTTGAACGGCTACGCGCGCACGGCCCATCCATATGATTTCCGGTCGATCCGCTACATTTTCTCCGGGGCCGAACCGGTCAAGGCATCAACGCGCGAGACCTATATGGAGAAATTTGGACTGCGTATCCTTGAAGGTTACGGAGTAACCGAAACCGCGCCGGTCATTTCGCTCAACACCCCGATGTTCAACCGCTCGGGCACTGTTGGCAAGATCATGCCGGGAATGGAATGGAGGCTCGATCCGGTTCCCGGCATCGATGAAGGCGGCCGCCTGTTCATCCGCGGCGCAAATGTCATGGCCGGGTACCTCAAGGCTGAAAATCCCGGCGTGATCGAACCGCTCGCAGACGGCTGGCATGACACCGGCGATATTGTGACAATCGATGAGGATGGCTTTGTCACTATCCGGGGCCGAGCCAAACGTTTTGCCAAGATCGGCGGTGAGATGGTGTCACTGGCGGCGGTGGAGGCCCTCGCTGGTCAGCTTTGGCCCGGCAACCTTTCGGTTGTCTCATCCATTCCTGACGCCAAGAAGGGCGAGCGTCTCATCCTTCTGACCGATGCACCAAGTGCCACTCGCGCTGAGTTCGCAAGCTTTGCCAAGGCCAAAGGCGCGATGGACATGATGGTTCCGGCCGAAGTGAATGTCGGCACGGTGCCGGTCCTGGGTTCGGGTAAGATCGACTTCGTTGCCGCAAGAAAACTCGCACTGTCCGGGCAGCCGTCTCTGGATGCCGCGTAGAAAGGTGCGGGCACGCGAACGGCGGTCGACGCCTGCCGTTCGCGTGCTGCAAGGTGGTGGCGCTCGCGGACCTTCATACTCCGCTTTCAAAGGTGGTCTTCCGCCGGCGCGCTAGCGCATGGAGTAACCGCCGTCATTGTAGAGCACAGAACCGGTCATGTTCCCATGGTCGAGGAGAAAAAATGCGGCGTTGACTGCTTGGTCGGTCGTCTTCTCCCTAGTCAATCAGCGAACCACAACAGAACTTGAGGGCAAGATCGCCTTCGCATCCCCCGCGGCGAGCCGCCATGCATGTCTGGTGACGGCCACCATCTATAGCCGTTCTCCCCTACAGACCGGTCGACGTATTCTTGTCGACCAGGCAAAGACTAGCCTTCTCCTCCTGCCCAAACCGCTGAACGATGGGCACAGTCACGCCTTGAAGCAACGGTGAGCCGAATATCCGGCCGGGTTCGTCACATCGGCGCCAAAGGCAGGGCTAACCCGTACCGATGGAAGATGATGGCAAGTAAAGCCAACGAGGAAGGTGAACGGCTTATCGAGAAATAGGGGCGCAAAAGCATTGCAGTTGAACGAGCGCGGTTGGATAGCCCTTGCGGAAATACCATCACAGGTTACTCTCTCTTCAGGGATTCGTTTCACGCAGTTGAACTGGGAGGGAATCAGGATGCATCGGAAGAACGAGTATTTCTGGGAAGACGAGCCCATCGAGTTTTTGCTGCTTGCATCCACGTTGGCTGGGGCAACGATCGTTGCAGCCGCCGTGATGGTCATCATGGCTTTTCTTTGAGAAATGCCGCCCGATTTTGAGCGAACGTCACACCATTATACCGGCGCTTGGTCAGAGCCCGATATGGATGGTCCAGCGCAAGCAACTCCTTGACGGATAGTGTCTCGGATTGTCGGGACTCTAGCTTAACAGCACCGATGAGCACACTCCAGGCGATCGCGTACTGTCTCGCAAGGCGCCAAGCAGCTACTTGAAGCCTTCCTCGAGCTGGCACCAGACGGCAAGTAGTGGCTGCGAGGTGCATCGTATTGCGAAGGTCTGCGCTTCCTCAACCGCAAAGACCGATCCAGCATCAGCCTTCATCCATGCTTCCCCATCGATGCATATCTCTGATGGGCTCAGCAGTACGAATGCCTTTGAGCGGGCCTGCACATTATCGGGGAACCGGGTATACGGTTCCATGAGGATCAGACAGATCCTGATGTCCGGGCGCGTCTCAAGCCCTGAAGGTCCAACCAAGACGCTGTGTGCGTGTGCTTTCGAGAAGTTTACGCTGGCAAATGGACCAGATCGGCCGCTCTTCCATACAATATGCCGGCTGAGATTGGCGAGCGCATTTGCCAAGCTCGGTCCTGGCCGGACGGATCTCTGAGCGTGGCGCACCGCTGTTTCGAATGACTGCTTGCGTTGCGCCGCTTCTTCCAGATTGAAGCTCCCTGTTCGTTCTGTGCGCTGAAGCACTTTGCCTGCAATGAAGCTCGCCGTTGGAGAAGCGTTAGACGACAACATTACGGAAGCAAAGGCATTGAGGAAGGCTTGCAACTCGTTCGGGCGACGAACCCCGCCTCGCACGACAAGCCTTGCCACCACACCGTCCTTCTCCGTCACAAGGAGGTCCGCGGAGTGGTCGGTCTTCTTACTCATTCACTCGGATCCACATCTGGCTCGTTGTCGAGATCGCTCAGGTCTTGCGATACCTGTACCAGGGGGCGTGTTAGCCACGACTGCCATCTGGAAGCAAGCCCAAGGAGCGTTTGAACTGGCAGCGTATGAATTTTACCCTCATCCAGCGTCGGATCGAACCCTTCATGCGGTCATTGCGCCGGAGCGCCAAGAACGATCATCTGCAGAGGCTCGCCTATTTCAAGAGGCCTTTTGGTCTTGAACATTTATTGTCGAGTGCCGATCTACGCTGAGTGTCAGGAGCCATTCTCATGCTTGCCGTTATCGTGTCTGTCTGCGCCTCGATTTGCGCGATCGTCTATATTCGTTACTATGCCTTGAAAACCAGGCTGACCGAAAAGTCGATCGACGAAGCAATCGCCAGAAGGCTTCAGGCTTCACCCTTGATGGCGGAGGTCCGTGATCTGCGCGAACTCAACGGCGTGATGCGAAACTTGCTTGTCGACATTGTCGAAGCGGAAGATATGAAGCCGCAGAGCGCCATCGGGGAAATCTCGCAGCAAGAGCGAAAGCGACTGGTCTCGATCAGGGAGACAAGACGCCGTGAGATCTACGCGGAGGCGCTTGTCGTTCTGCGTCAGGCAGATGTTTCAGCACCTGGAACCACCGTCGAACGAGCGCACGGCAATCAAAGGCCGAATTTTTAAAAGCCTTGATTTGATGAC
>NZ_DDHH01000117.1:58956-85104 GCF_002338015.1 Rhizobium sp. UBA1881 | reverse complement strand
ACGCCCATATCTTCGCCGCCGCCGCCCATGCGCTCGGCGTTCCCGCGCGCTATGTCTCCGGTTATCTGATGATGGAAGAAAAGATCGAGCAGGCGGCAACCCATGCCTGGGCCGAAGCGCATATTCCGGGTCTCGGCTGGGTCGGCTTCGATCCCGCCAACAAGATCTGCCCGGACGAGCGCTATGTCCGTATCGCCAGCGGCCTGTCTTACAAGGACGCAGCGCCCGTCTCCGGCATGCGCATCGGCACGCCGGGCGAAAAGCTGCAGGTGATCGTCAAGGTCGCGGACCAGGGGCAATCTCAGAGCCAGTCCCAGAGCTAGAAATCAACGGCATCGGCGGCAGGGTATCGCCCGCGGCGATCTCATCGGTAACGACCTCGAACTGCGCCAGCCGCGCCGGGCCGAACGCCGTGGAGATCGCGACATCGGTGGCATCGCGGCCGGTCGCCATCAGGATGCGGCCGATGCGCGGGGTGTTGTGGCGCGCATCCACCGTGTGCCAGTGACCGCCGAGATAGACCTCGAACCATGCGCTGAAATCCATCGGTGCCGGGTCCTTGGGCACCCCGATATCGCCGAGATAGCCGGTGCAATAGCGCGCGGGAATGTTCATGCAGCGGCAAAGCGTGATCGCCAGATGCGCGAAATCCCGGCACACGCCGGTTCTGTCGGTGTAGCCGCCATGCGCGGTGCGCAGGAGATCGGCGTTCATGTAGTCGAAGCGGATGTGCCCGTGCACGAAATCGGTGATTGCCTGCACGCGGGTCCATCCGGGCGCGGTGGCCGAGAAGGTCTCCCAGGCGAAATCGGCAAGCCGATCCGTGTCGCAGTAGCGGCTTCCGAGCAGGAAAACCAGGACTTCGTCGGGCAGGTCCTTGATCTCGTGCTGCACGGCTTCAAGGGGTATCACATCAGGCTGGCCGCTGTCGTAAATGTCGAAGCTGGTCGAGATGGTGGTGATCCCCGCCGGCGCGACGATACGGGTGCAGGCATTGCCGAAATCGTCGGTGTAGCCCCAGGCTTCGATCGGCTGGTCGAACTCCAGCACCTGCTCGGTCAAGAGATCGACCCGTCTCGAGGGATGGATGTTGAGGGTGAGAAGCATCGGCGTCGGTTGCACGCACTCATAGCCTATCGTGAAACCGGCATGGATCTTCATGATCGTTCCTTCTCGAAAAGCGGCGCGGCGGCATTGGCGCGCTTTCAGGGAACGTCACCGGCAGCGATCGGTTCCACGCTCGGACGCCGGTTCACGGCATCATGTCTCGGTGGTCACATTGACCTGCACGAGCATGTCGCCGAAGTCGTCGCTGGTGCCGTCGTAGCTCCCCCAGAGCGGGATCGCCTGGTGTGGGTCGCGGGCGACGCCGACGCGGATGAGGTCCTGATTGCCGACGATGCCGTTGGTCGGATCGAACTCCACCCAGCCCGCGCCCGGCAGATAGACCTGGCACCACGCATGCGTCGACCCGCCGCCAAGCGTGCGCGATCCGTCGCGATCAGGCACGTAGATGTATCCCGTGACGAAGCGCGCGGCGAACCCCAGAGACCGCGCCGCCTCCATCATCAAAAGCGCGAAATCCCGGCACGTCCCCTGCCGCCGCTGCAGCGTCTCCAGGGGTGTCTGCGTGCCCCTCTCAACGCGGCGCGCATAGACGAAGCTCTGACGGATCGAAAAGCACAGCGTCATCAGGATATGCCCGGTCTGCACCGAAGTCCCCGCGCCGGTGAACTGCCGCGCCCAGTGCGCCACCGCCCCCTCGGGATCGTCATAGGAGCGGGCGATGGTGCAGCTGAGATCGGGAAGTTCGTCTTCTTCATAGGAGAAAGGATAGGTCAAAGCCTCGCTGTCCATCTCGAACTCGACGGGCACCTCGGGCGTATGATCCAGTCGGATATTTGTCTCGAAGCGGAGATGATCGGACGCGCCCTTAAAATCCACCAGCGCGATGCAATTGCCGAACACGTCGTGGATCCAGCGCACTCGCGCGGGCGTCGGCTCGACCACCATCGTCGCGTCGAGCAGCCGCTGGTCGAAGCTGTCACGCGGGCGAAACAGCACCCGGTGCTGGCCGAAGGTGACCGGGCGCTTGTAGCTGTATTGGGTGATGTGCCTGACGGAATATACGGTCATGCTGCCCTCGCCCGCCACGGTCCGGACGGGCGCCTTGCTACTCCAACTCTAGTAATCCACGCTCTAATCGAATTCGGGCACCTGCCCCGACTGGAAAAGAATGATCGATGGCCCCTGCTCGCCGACCGCGACATTGGCCTCGCGGCACCAGACGACCACGCCGGCATAGTCGTTGACCATCGTTTCGGCCACATAGACAGCCGTGTCCTCGCCCTTCATCCGGCGCGGTTCAAACGCGTGCACCAGAGCGCCGCTGTCATCGATGTTGAACGCGCTCAGCACAATCAATTTCCGCACTCCTGGCATTGACGCTCTCCTGCGGCGATAACGGCAGGACGCCCGTTTCGTTCCTGAGAACGGGCGGTCTGGAGAAGAAATTTGGCTGGGGTCGCCCAGCAATCGCTCAGCCCCGGCGGGCAGCCTCGATTGCCGCGACGTCGATCTTGCCCATGTCCATCATCGCATCGAATGCGCGCTTGGCCTCGGCGCCGCCGGCGTTCATCGCCTCCGTCAGCACGCGCGGCGTGATCTGCCATGATACGCCCCATTTGTCCTTGCACCAACCGCAGGCGCTCTCCTCGCCGCCATTGCCGACGATCGCGTTCCAGTAGCGGTCGGTCTCTTCCTGATCCTCGGTGGAGATCTGGAACGAGAAAGCCTCGTTGTGCTTGAAGACGGGGCCGCCATTGAGGCCGATACAGGCAACACCGGCGACGGTGAACTCGACCACGAGCACCTGCCCCTCCTTGCCCGAGGGATAGTCTCCCGGTGCACGCGTGATCTTCCCGACGGAGCTGTCAGGAAACGTCTTCGCGTAGAAGCGCGCTGCCTCCTCCGCATCCTTGTCGTACCATACGCAGATCGTGTTCTTTGCCATTACGCGCTCCTCCCGCGTTCGTTGCCTATGTCAGGACACATAAGGCAGCGATATCAGTTGACCAGCGTAATGGTCGCTTGGGAGCGGATCGTTAAGGCGAGCTCAGAGGCTCTCGTATTGCTCAGCCGTGCGGCGGGTCGCCAGCGAGTAGAGCCAGTAGAACGGGATGAAGCAGACGAGGACGGCAATTTCGAGCACCGAATGGCGCGTCTCGCGGGCTTCTTCGACAACAGCAGGCGCCTCCGCCCTCACCTCCCGCTGCGCGTTCTCGAGCAGACGGTTCACCAGCTGGCGATTGTCTTCGGTCTCGGTCCCGTCGGCGTCGTGGTGAGTGGTTTTCGGCGCGGGCTTGCGCATGTCTGGCCTCGTCGTCATTGCAGTGCGAGGTCAAGCTAGCACGATTTTATTAAATCTTTAACTATAAGCTTCGCAGCTCCCAGATACGGAAAAGGCGGAGCTTTCGCCCCGCCTCTCGCCAATTCGCTCGATCGAAACGATCGCTTAGTGGCTGTCCTTGCCAACCGCGCTGCCGCGACATCCCTTGAGGAAGTCGAGGTCGGCGCCGGTGTCGGCACCTTCGACGTGCTGCTGGTGCAGGAACGCATAGCCTGATGTCGGCAGTTCGTGCTGCGGCTTCCACTCGGCCAGGCGGCGCGCCATCTCTTCATCGGAGATATCGACATGCAGGCGGCGGTTCGGCACGTCGAGCTCGATCATGTCGCCGTTCTTGATGACGGCGAGCGGACCGCCGACGGCGGCTTCCGGCGAGGTGTGCAGAACGACCGTGCCATAGGCGGTGCCGGACATGCGGGCATCCGAGATGCGCACCATATCAGTGATGCCCTTCTTCAGCACCTTCGGAGGCAGACCCATGTTGCCGACTTCGGCCATGCCCGGGTAGCCCTTCGGACCACAGTTCTTCATGACCATGACGCAGGTCTCGTCAATGTCGAGATTGTCGTCGTTGATCTTGGCCTTGTAGTCGTCGATATCCTCGAACACCACGGCGCGACCGCGATGCGTGAGCAGATGCGGCGAAGCGGCAGACGGCTTCAGGACGGCACCCTTCGGCGCCATGTTGCCGCGCAGAACGACGATGCCGCCCGACTGCGTCAGCGCCTTTTCGGCCGGCAGGATGACGTCTTCGTTCCAGTTGACGACGTCCTTGACCTCTTCCCACATGGTCTCGCCCGAAACGGTCAGCGCATCCTTGTGCAGCAGACCGGCTTCGCCGAGGCGCTTCATGACGACAGGCAGGCCGCCCGCATAGAAGAACTCTTCCATGAGGTACTTGCCCGATGGCATCAGGTTGACGATCGTCGGCACGTCGCGGCCGCAACGGTCCCAGTCGTCGAGCGTCAGGTCGATGCCGACGCGGCCGGCCATGGCCAGCAGATGGATGACGGCATTGGTCGAACCGCCGATCGCCGCGTTGGTGCGAATGGCGTTTTCGAAGGCCTGCTTGGTCATGATGTCGGAAGGCTTCAGGTCGTCCTTGACCATCTGCACGATGCGGCGGCCGGTGAGCTGCGCCATCACCTTGCGGCGGCTATCGACACCAGGGATCGCGGCATTGCCCGAAAGCGCCATGCCGAGGGCTTCGGCCATCGACGCCATCGTCGACGCGGTGCCCATGGTGTTGCAGGTGCCCGACGAACGGCTCATCGAAGCCTCGGCTTCGAGGAACTCGGCCTGCGTCATCTCGCCGGCCTTCACCATTTCGGAGAACTTCCAGAGGTGTGTGCCGGAGCCGACGCGCTCGCCGCGGAAGTAGCCGTTCAGCATCGGGCCGCCGGTGACGACGATCGACGGCAGATCGACGGAGGCGGCCGCCATCAAGAGCGACGGCGTGGTCTTGTCGCAGCCGACCATCAGCACGCAGCCGTCCATCGGCTGGCCGCGGATGGTTTCCTCGATCGAGAGCGCCGCCAGGTTGCGGTACATCATCGCGGTCGGGCGGAAGGTGTTTTCGGATGCGGAGAAGACCGGAACTTCCATCGGGAAGCCGCCGGCCTCCCAGATACCGGCCTTCACCTTCTCCGCCAGTTCGCGCAGATGGCCGTTGCACGGCGTCATGTCCGACCAGGTGTTGAGGATGCCGATAACAGGGCGTCCGTCGAACAGGTCGTGCGGGTAACCCTGGTTCTTCATCCAGCCGCGGTGATAGATGACGTCACGGCTGGTGCCGCCGTACCATTCCTGCGATCGAAGCTTGCGCGGCCATTCCGCTTTCTTGAACATTTTCTTCTGCCTTTTTGGGGGATGCCGGATGTCCTCGCGACGACCCGGATCACCAGTTGTCCGTTAAGCCAGCGTGTAGCTGGTCTTGACCGTTGTGTAGAATTCAGCGGCGTACCTGCCCTGCTCGCGCGGGCCGTAGGAAGAGCCCTTGCGGCCACCGAACGGAACGTGGAAATCGACCCCTGCCGTCGGCAGGTTGACCATCACCATACCGGCCTCGGCGTTGCGCTTGAAGTGCGTCGCATGCTTGAGGCTGGTCGTCGCGATGCCCGAGGACAGGCCGAACGGCGTGTCGTTGGCGGTCGCCAGCGCCTCTTCATAATCCTTGACGCGGATGACCGAGACGACGGGTCCGAAGATCTCCTCGCGCGAGATGCGCATCTGGTTCGTGGCTTCGGTAAACAGCGTCGGCTGCAGGTAGAAGCCGGGCGTGTCGCGCTTCAGGAGTTCGCCGCCAAAGGCAAGCTTGGCGCCTTCCTTCTTGCCGATCTCGATATAGTCGGTGTCGGTCTTCAGCTGCTTCTCATCGACCACGGGGCCGATATGCGTGCCTGATTTCATCGCGTTGTCGACGATCAGCGTCTCGAGCTTGGCCGTAAGCGCTGCCACGAACTTGTCGTGGATACCTTCGGTGACGATCAGGCGCGAGGACGCCGTGCAGCGCTGACCGGTCGAGAAGAAGCCGGAATTGGCGGCGGCTTCGACGGCGACGTTGAGGTCGGCGTCGTCAAGAACGACCATCGGGTTCTTGCCGCCCATTTCCAGCTGGAACTTGCGGTTATGCTCAAGCGAAGCGGCGGCGACACGTTTTCCCGTGCCGGTGGAGCCGGTAAAGGTGATGCCGGCGACATCGGGGCTGTCGAGCATGGCCTGGCCGACGACCGAGCCCTTGCCCATGACGAGGTTCAGGACACCCTTCGGCAATCCCGCACGATGCAGGATATCGACGATCGCCCAGGAGCAGGCCGGAACCAGCTCGGCCGGCTTGAAGACGATGGTGTTGCCGTAGCAGAGCGCCGGCGCGATCTTCCAGGCCGGAATGGCGATCGGGAAGTTCCAGGGCGTGATGATGCCGATGACGCCCAGCGGGTCACGGGTGATCTCGACGCCAATGTTCGGGCGTACCGACGGGATGGTTTCGCCGGCAAGGCGCAGCACTTCGCCTGCGAAGAATTCGAAGATTTGGCTGGCACGGATGGTCTCGCCGATCGCTTCGGGAAGCGTCTTGCCCTCTTCGCGGGCAAGCAACGCGCCGAGCTCGTCCTTGCGCGCCATGATCTCGTCGCCTGTTTTCTTCAGGATGACGTGGCGTTCCCAGATGCCGGAGCGCGACCAGGCCGGGAAAGCGGCCTTGGCGGCGGCAATCGCGTTCTTGGTGTCCTCGGCCGAACCATCGGCATAGAGGCCGACGACTTCGTTCGTATCCGACGGGTTGATGTTCTTGGTGGCGTCCGAGCCGATCCACTCGCCGGCGATCAGGTTCTGATAAATGGTCATGGGCCCTGCAAGCCTCCTTTACCGCTTATGAAAGACTGGCCCGACAGCCAATGCGCCGAGCCCTAGAAACCAGAGCTGAGAAATCAAAGCTGCTTGACGACGATCTCTTCTTCGGCGTCGATCTTCAGCGGATTGCGCAGCGGCAGGCCGAATTCCGCAACCTCGATCTCAAACACGTCGCCCTCTTCCGTCTTGATGCCTTCGGCAAACGACAGCGTCGCCGTGCCGAACATGTGGACGTGAACGTCGCCGGGGACGCGAAACAGGCCATACTTGAAGTGGTGGTATTCGAGGTTGGCGAAGGTGTGCGACATGTTCGCCTCACCCGACAGGAAGGGCTTCTCGAAGATCACCTTGTCGCCGCGCTTGATGCGCGAGGTGCCGCGGATATCCTCAGGTGCCGCGCCGATGCGGATCTCGGGGCCGAAGCTTGCCGGACGCAGCTTGGAATGCGCGAGATAGAGATAATTCTGGCGCTCGGTGACGTGGTCGGAAAACTCGTTGGAGAGCGCGAAACCGATACGGAACGGCGTGCCGTCCTTAGCGATCACGTAGATGCCGGCCATTTCGGGCTCTTCGCCGCCGTCGAGCGCAAAGGATGGGGAGACGAGTGCGGCGCCAGGAGCGGCGGCACCATAGCCGTTGCCCTTGTAGAACCACTCGGGCTGAACGCCCTTTTCGCCGGCCTTCGGCTTGCCGTTCTCGAGGCCCATCTTGAACATCTTCATTGAGTCCGTCAGCGTCTCTTCCGCGGCCTCGGAGGTCTTCTTGTGCATGCTGTCGCGCGTCGCGGCAGAGCCGAGATGCGTCAGGCCCGTGCCCGTCAGATGCAGGTGCGCGGCGTCAGGATGCGTCATCGGGGCCAGGAAACGGCCTTCGGCATAAGCCTTTTCGAGATCGACGGCTTCGCCCATGCCATGCGCCTCGATTACCGATGCGAGCGACTTGCCACCGTTTGCGGCTTCCATGGCGAGCGCATAGACGCTGCCGGCATTGTTGACGGCTTTCGCGGTACCGCCTGGCTCGCGCACGGCGACGACGATCTCTCCGTTCGAACCCTTGATCTGCGAAATAAGCACGGTCTTCATCCTTTTTTCCATTGCGCGGAATGTGCTCCGCCGTTCCGGCTCCCGAGGGAGCCGGATTACAAGTTCATGTCACTGCGAATTCAAGTCACTGCAAATAGGTGGGCAGCGCCGAAGCGCTTAGCCCTTGTTCTTGTTGTAGACGTCGAAGAAGACGGCTGCGAGCAGCACGAGACCCTTGACCATCTGCTGGAAATCGATGCCGAGACCGACGATCGACATGCCGTTGTTCATGACGCCCATGATGAACGCGCCGATGACGGCACCGGTGATCTTGCCAACGCCGCCGGATGCCGAAGCACCGCCGATGAAGCAGGCCGCGATGACGTCGAGCTCGAAGCCAACGCCAGCCTTCGGTGTTGCCGAGTTCAGGCGAAGCGCCACGATCATGCCGGCGAGACCGGCGAGAACGCCCATGTTGACGAAGGTGAAGAAGCTCAGGCGCTCGGTGTTGATACCAGAGAGCTTGGTGGCCTTTTCATTGCCGCCCATGGCGTAGATGCGGCGGCCGATCGTCGTGCGGCGGGTGACGAAGCTGTAGGCCGCGATCAGCACGAGCATGACGATGAGAACGTTCGGCAGGCCGCGATAGGTCGACAGCAGGTAGCCGAGCGCCACGATCGCCAGCGAGATGATGACGTTCTGCGCGACGAAGAAGCCCATCGGCTCGACGTCGATGCCATGGCTCTCGTTCACCTTGCGGCGACGCCATGCGAGGTAGAACAGGATGACCGGCAGGATGACACTGAGCACCAGCGAGGTGATCTGCGTCGGCGTGCCGAAGATGTCGACCATGTCGCCAGGCAGGAAGCCGGTGGAGATGACCTGGAATTCCTTCGGGAACGGTCCGATGTTCTTGCCGCCGAGAACCGTCAGCGTCAGACCGCGGAACACCAGCATGCCGGCCAGCGTCACGATGAACGACGGGATGCGATGATAGGCGATGAAATAGCCCTGCGCCGCGCCGATGACGCCGCCGATCGCGAGACAAAGCAAGGCCGCGAGCCAGAAATTCATGCCCCAGGAGACGGTGAAGATAGCCGCCAGCGCGCCGACGAAGGCGACGATGGAGCCGACCGAAAGGTCGATATGGCCGGCCACGATGACCAGCAGCATGCCGAGCGCCATGATGACGATGAACGAGTTCTGGAGAACGAGGTTGGTCAGGTTGACCGGCTTGAACAGGATGCCGCCGGTGTAGAACTGGAAGAACACCATGATCGCGACGAGCGCGATGAGCATGCCGTATTCACGAATGTTGCCGCGGATGTAATCGACGACGGAAACGACGTTGCTTTCCTCGTGACTGGTCGGGTTGACAGGAGTCATTGTTTCTTCTCCCCAGAGCGCATGATGGCGCGCATGATGGTTTCTTGGCTCGCTTCGCCCTTCGGCAGTTCAGCGACGATGCGACCTTCGTTCATCACATAGATGCGGTCGCAGTTGCCAAGCAGTTCCGGCATTTCCGACGAGATCATCAGAACGCCTTTTCCATCGGCAGCAAGCTGGTTGATGATAGTATAAATTTCGTATTTTGCACCCACGTCGATACCGCGGGTCGGCTCGTCGAGGATCAGCACGTCGGGATCGGAGAACAGCCACTTGGACAGAACCACCTTCTGCTGGTTCCCGCCCGAGAGGTTCACCGTCTCCTGGTAGATGCCCGACGAGCGGATACGCAGCTTCGACCGATAGTCGGTCGCGACCCTGCTTTCCTTGATGCCGTCGATGACGGTGCTGTTCGAAATCCCCGCCAGATTGGCGAGCGACGTGTTGTGCATGATGTTGTCGGCGAGCACGAGACCGAGATGCTTGCGGTCTTCGGTCACGTAAGCGAGACCCGCATCGATCGCCTTGCGAACGGTGCTGGTGTCCACCTGCTTGCCGTCGACATAGACTTCGCCGGTGATCTTGTGGCCATAAGCCTTGCCGAACACGCTCATCGCGAACTCGGTACGGCCGGCACCCATCAGGCCGGCGATGCCGACCACCTCGCCCTTGCGGACGTTGATGTTGATGTCGTGCAGAACCTGGCGGTCGCGATGCTGCTGGTGAAACGCGTTCCAGTTCTTCACTTCGAAGATGGTTTCGCCGATCGGCACCGAGCGTGGCGGATAGCGGTCTTCGAGATCGCGGCCCACCATGTTTCTGATGATGGTGTCCTCGCTGATCTCTTCCTTGTGACAGTCCATCGTCTTGACGGTCATGCCGTCGCGCAGAACGGTGATCTGGTCGGCGACCTTGCGGATCTCGTTGAGCTTGTGCGAGATGATGATCGACGTGATGCCCTGCTTGCGGAACTCCATCAGGAGGTTCAGCAGCGCATCGGAATCGCTTTCGTTGAGCGACGCGGTCGGTTCATCGAGAATGAGCAGCTTGACGCTCTTGGACAGAGCCTTGGCGATTTCGACGAGCTGCTGCTTGCCGACACCGATGTCGGTCACGAGCGTGTTCGGAGATTCGCGCAGGCCCACCTTGGCAAGCAGCTGCTTGGTGCGGTTGAAGGTGGTTTCCCAGCTGATGACGCCGCTCTTCGCATTCTCGTTGCCGAGGAAGATGTTTTCCCCGATCGAGAGCAGCGGTACGAGCGCCAGTTCCTGGTGAATGATGACGATGCCGATTTCTTCGGAGTCCTTCAGGACTTTGAAATTGCGGACGTCGCCGTCGTAGAAGATCTCCCCATCATAGGTGCCCGAGGGGTAGACACCGGAAAGAACCTTCATCAGGGTCGACTTGCCGGCCCCGTTTTCCCCCACAACTGCGTGTATCTCACCCTGGCGAACCTTGAGGTTCACATTCTCGAGCGCTTTTACGCCCGGGAACGTCTTGGTGATGTTCCGCATTTCGAGGAGTGTATTTTCCATGATCAAAATTCCAGCGCCGTGGCCGTAAGATCGGCCTGGCGTTCTAAAAATCGGAAACCGGAACCCGCGCGCACAAGCGCGGATTCCGGCGTTCGTCAGATTACTTCAGCTGGTCTTCTTTGTAGTAGCCGCTGTCGATGAGAACGGTCTTGTAGTTCTCCTTGGTGACGGCAACCGGCTTCAGCAGGTAGGACGGAACGACCTTTACGCCGTTGTCGTAGGTCTTGGTGTCGTTGACTTCAGGCTCCTTGCCGGACATGACGGCATCAACCATGGCAACGGTAACCTTCGCCAGTTCGCGGGTATCCTTGAAGATCGTGGAATACTGCTCGCCTGCGATGATCGACTTGACGGAAGGAACTTCCGAGTCCTGGCCGGAAACGACCGGGAGCGGCTGATCGCCAGAACCATAGCCTACGCCCTTGAGCGAGGAGATGATGCCGATGGACAGACCATCGTAAGGCGACAGAACGGCGTCAACCTTGGCGTCGGTGTAGTTAGCCGACAGCAGGTTGTCCATGCGAGCCTGGGCCGTTGCCGGGTCCCAACGCAGCGTGCCGACCTTGTCCATGCCGGTCTGGCCGGACTTTACGACGAGCTTGCCCGAGTCGATGTAAGGCTGCAGGACGGACATTGCGCCATCGTAGAAGAAGAAGGCGTTGTTGTCGTCAGGCGAACCACCGAAGAGCTCGATGTTGAACGGGCCCTTGCCGTCCTTGAGGCCGAGCTTGTCGACGATCGTGCCGGCCTGAAGAACGCCGACCTGGAAGTTGTCGAAGGTTGCGTAGTAGCTGACGTTGGCCGAATCGCGGATCAGGCGGTCGTAAGCGATAACCTTGATACCGGCGTCAGCAGCCTTCTGCAGCACGTCCGACAGCGTGGTGCCGTCGATCGAAGCGATGACGAGAACCTTCGCGCCCTTCGTGACCATGTTCTCGATCTGAGACAGCTGGTTCGGAATGTCGTCGTCTGCGTACTGCAGGTCGGTCGTGTAACCGGCGTCCTGGAGCTGCTTGACGATGTTGTTGCCGTCGTCGATCCAGCGAGCGGACGACTTGGTCGGCATAGCAATACCGACGAGACCCTTGTCAGCGGCAACAGCCGGCATAACGAACGAAGCAACGCCGAACGCGGCAGCTGCCATCAATGAGATAATGGATTTCATCTCTCTCTCCCTAAGTTAATAAATGCGCGGGCGATCTCCTCGCCCACCCCGAACTGTGGCGGGTTTCGTATTGGATAATACTTCAATAGCGAGAAACGAAGTAGGTCTCCTCCACGCTCTCACACGTGTTGAGTGCCAACCAGCACACGGCGGCAAACTGGTATGGATTCCTATAACTGTCAAATAGAATAAGTGGCAAAAGGCATAACAAATTTGGTATATCGTTAAAAAGTATTACTTTTGATGGAGAGCAGTGGGGAGGCTGCAACCATGTCGAGCAATTCAGGGCATGTGGCATTAGAGAACGTGGATATACAGACAGAGATTTTTGGGGATGACGGCCTTCTGCGGTCGGGACTCAAGCTGAATCACCTGCGCATGATCGTCGCAATCGAAGATAGCGGCCAGATTTCGGCGGCTGCCGAAGCACTTAACATTTCACAGCCCGCCGCGTCGCGAATGCTGTCGGAAATGGAGACCATTGTTAAGACTCCGCTTTATGAGCGCGTTGCCCGTGGCGTGGTGCTGACCACCTTCGGCGAGGCACTCGCAAGGCGTGCGCGCAAGATCATGTTGGAACTCAGGGAGGCAAGCCGCGAGATCGCCGAGCTCAGATCCGGCAAGGGCGGATCAGTCTTCATCGGCGCGGTGACGGCCCCCGCCATGAGCCTCGTCGTCCCCGCCATCAAGCAGATCCGCACGGCGCTTCCCGGCATCGAGGTCAACATTCAGGTCGAGACCAGCAACGTGCTTGCACGCGAACTGCTCGCCGCCCGCCACGACTTCGTCATCAGCCGCATCCCGGATGATCTCAACCCGCGACTTTTCGAGGTGCAGGAGATCGGCGTCGAGCGCGCCTGCCTGATCGTGCGCAGCGGACACCCCCTGTTACAGAAGGGCGTGGCCACCATGGCCGACCTGACGGACTATGACTGGGTCTTCCAGCCGCCCGGCACATTATTGAGACGCACGATCGAGGACATGTTCTTGTCGCGCGGCGTTGCCGTGCCAGAGAATATCGTCAACACCTCGTCTCTGCTGCTCACCTGCGCGATCATTTGCCAGACCGACGCGATCGCCCCGATCGCCATCGACGTCGCCCACTTCCTGGCGGCACAGCGCTCGCGCGCCTCGGATGTGCGCGTGCTGCCGATCGATTTCGAGATCAACGTCAGGCCCTACAGCCTGATCACCGCAAGGGAACGCGCCCTGCCCCCGAGCGCGCGGCTGCTTTACGATCTGGTGCTGGCCGAAAGCCGGAAGGGCGGGACCTGACTGTTTGGATGGGGCCTCACAAGCCCCACGCCATGTTGGTCGCGTTCTATGCGCATTCGCGCAAGGGAGGCTCCATGCTATTCGGACAATCGCTGTTCCAGTCGGTGCTCGATCGCCTGAAGGAAGAGGATGGCGAAGCTATCGAAGAGGCCGCTCCCGTCTCGCACCGCATGCCCGGCTTCACGACCAGTCTTGCCTTCGACGTGATGGAGGGCGTATCCGCACCCTCGGCGCGGCCCGGCCAAGCCTATTTCGACAATCTGGAATTCGAAACGCCGCGAGAGGCAACCGACGCTGCTCCGCCGCCCGAGCCCTCGCCCGAGCCCGTGGCCGAGCCACTCCCCGAAATCGAACCCGAACCGGTCATGCCGGAGCACCTCGCCCGCACGGCGCTGTCTGAGATCGCCGCCGAACTGGCGATCTCGGCGAACGACACAGTCCAGAACCTCAGCGACAAGCGACGCGGCTTCGCCAAGGCCAATCATCCCGATCGCGTCCACCCGCTGTTTCGCGACAACGCCACCAAGCGCATGACGATCGCCAATCAGCTGATCGACGAAGCGATCCGCCGCAAGACGAGAAGCGCCAGACGCTGATTACGCGTCGTTCTTGGGAGCATCCTGTGTCTCGGCAGGCTCGGCCGTCTTGTCCTCGACAGCCGCTTTTTCTTCGGCAGCGTCTGCCGGCTTGTAGGACCAGAGCAGCACGTAAGCGGCATAAGCGCCGGCGCCGGCCGCCAGCACCGCCCAGAAGGGATCGCCCCACAAGGCCTCGACCCCGGTCCAGCCGAAGCAGACCGCGACGATGAGAACGCGCACCCACAGCGCGCGGTAGGCCGGATGGTTTGGATCGATCAGCTGCATCTCATTCCCACATATGAACTGTTACGTGTCTTTAAGATGGTTTCTTGAAATGTGAAAGGCCCACGGCCTTGACGACGCGCGGATAAAATGGAATGAAAATTCCACAAGGAGATAATTTCGGCCCATCCATTCCGCGAGAGGGAGGGCCGAATTCAAGGGAGGTTTTCATGACAGTCAGATTTGGTCTTCTCGGCGCCGGTCGTATCGGCAAGGTTCACGCCAAGGCGGTCAGCGGCGATGCCAATGCAAGGCTCGTTGCCGTCGCCGACGCCTTTCCCGAGGCCGCCAACGCCATCGCATCCGCCTACGGCTGCGAAGTTCGCACCATCGAGGCGATCGAAGCCGCCAGCGATATCGACGCGGTCGTCATCTGCACGCCGACCGACACCCACGCCGACCTGATCGAGCGCTTCGCCCGCGCAGGCAAGGCGATCTTCTGCGAGAAGCCCGTCGATCTCTCCGTCGAGCGCGTCAAGGCCTGCATCAAGGTCGTGGAAGAGACCAAGGGCAAGCTGATGGTCGGCTTCAACCGCCGCTTCGACCCGCACTTCATGGCCGTGCGCCATGCCATCGACGACGGCCGCATCGGCGACGTCGAGATGGTGACAATCACCTCGCGCGATCCGGGCGCCCCGCCGGTCGATTACATCAAGCGCTCCGGCGGCATTTTCCGCGACATGACGATCCACGATTTCGACATGGCCCGCTTCCTGCTCGGCGAAGAGCCGGTCGCCGTCACCGCAACCGCCGCCGTCCTCGTCGACAAGGCGATCGGTGAAGCCGGCGATTACGACAGCGTTTCCGTCATCCTGCAGACCAAGTCGGGCAAGCAGGCGATCATCTCCAACTCCCGCCGCGCCACCTATGGCTACGACCAGCGCATCGAGGTGCACGGCTCCAAGGGCATGGTCTCGGCCGAAAACCAGCGCGCCGTCTCGATCGAAGTCGCCAATGGCGAAGGCTATACCCGCCCGCCGCTGCACGACTTCTTCATGACCCGCTACACCGAAGCCTATGCCAACGAGATCGCAAGCTTCATCGCCGCCATCGAAAAGGGCGCCAAGATTTCCCCCTCGGGCGCCGATGGCCTCGCGGCCCTCGTGCTCGCCGACGCGGCCGTCCAGTCCGTCAAGGAAGGCAAGCTGATCAAGATCGGCTGACGGTTTTCTCCCGACCGAAAGCCACATAGGAGATGGCCGGGGCCCGATCCGGCCATTTCTCGTTTTTGCCGCTGGCGCTGTCGCCGTCACCGCTCCTGCCCTCTGACGCCGCCTGTAACATTCGCCTGGTTCGATCACAAAACGCACCCTCGCGCGGCGCTCGCAAGTGTATTGGTTGCGTTCGTATATTAGCGAATTTTTCGCATGCCCGACATGTGTTACAGCGCGTACAGCATATGAATCACCATTGGATTCGCTCGATTTTCCGGCCATTCATGCCGCTTCCGACGAACCGAGTGACCAATAGATGGCGGATATTTCGGGCTCTTCCGGGCGAATTGGCAGCCTCGATGGCTTGCGTGGCATTGCCGCTTTATGGGTGCTGATCGGGCACGCGATGCTGCTCACCGGATGGCATCTGCCGCTGATCGGCGATCCCGATCTCGGCGTCGATCTCTTCATAATGCTCTCCGGCTTCCTGATGGTGTTTCACTATCAGCTCCGCCAGGAAAAGGAGCCGTGGTCGGAGATCTCGACATGGTCGAATTTCTGGACCCGCCGCTTTTTCCGCATCGCACCGCTCTATTACGTGATGCTGGCGATCGCCATCGCGCTCGGCCCCGTCATTTTCGACAGCCGCATGGTGATCGATCATTTCCTTGAGGTTACCCCTCAGCAGCCCGAGCGCTATCTCGATGGCAGCCTTGAGAACGTGCTGCTGCATGTGAGCTTCCTCTTCGGCCTCTCGCCGGCGCACGCCTTCCGCACGCCGCTGCCGGACTGGAGCATCAGCCTCGAAATACAGTTCTACGCCGCCCTGCCCTTCCTGATGCTCTTCATCCACCGGCTCGGCTGGCTGCGCGGGAGCATCGGCGTGGTTGTCGCCGGCGTCGCGATCGCCATGGCGCTCCGCCTTGTCGGCATCAACTTCCCGATGCCGGCCTTCCTGCCGCTGAAGATGCACGTCTTCGCATCAGGCATGCTGCTCGCCGGCGCACTCAATGCCCGAAGCGGAAGAGCCTTTGCTCACTTCCTCCTGGCGCTGGCCTTCGTGGCGATCCCGATCGGCGGCGGCATGACCGTCATGCGCGAAGTCGTGCGCCTCGGGCTCGTTGTCGCCTTCTTCGCGCTGATCTTCCACGCCCATCTGCCGCGCCCGCTGGCAAACCCGCTGAACCGGATTTCCGATTTCATGGGCAACAAGTTCTGCCACGAGCTCGGCGAACTCTCCTTCGGCGCCTATCTGATCCACCTCTTGGTCATTCAGCCCGTCATCGCCTATCTGATCAAGGCGCATGGCCACGACATCAGCGACTTCCAGCGCTTCCTGCTCTCGATAATAATCACCATCCCGATCGTCTATACGCTCTCGGCGCTGGGACACAGGTTCATCGAGATGCAGGGGCAGAAGATCGGCAGGACGCTCACCAGGCGCCGGGCGTCGGCGGCTTAGCCGAGCCCGCCCTGGACAATATCGCCGTCGATGACCGACAGCGCCCGGTTGAGATGCCCCTCGAACACCAGAAGCGGCTCGTCGAACACGACGCGCAGCTCTGGCATGCCCTGCATGCGCACCATGTGCGACTGGGCAAGCCCCTCCTCGATCCCGGGCCTCAGCAGATCGTAATAGCGCGTGCCGGGCCCGGTGATCGCAACCGGCATCCGCTCGGTGAGGCTGAGCAGCCGCGACAGCCCGTTTCCGAGCGCCAGCCCCGCCTGCCGGAAGGCGAAGGCCGACATCCGGTGTCCCTGGCGCGCCCGCGCCGCGATCTTGTCCAGCTCGCCGACGGGCACGAACTTCGCCGGGATCGTGTCATCAGGCACTTCGAAGGCCATGCGCAGGATCGCGTAGAACCCGGCATAGGCCTCGATGCACCCCCTGCTCCCGCACCGACAAAGCCCGCCATTGGCCACATGCAGCATGTGCCCGAAATTGGGCGCCGAGATCTCCCGCTCGGCCGGCCCCGCATTGCGGACGATCCCGAGCCCGATGCTGTGACCCAGCGACAAGGCCGCCAGCGACCGCAGCCCGTCGGGATTGCCCGCATCCTCGCGCGCGCCAAGGGCTGCGGCAACCAGCAGCGTCTCGTTGTCGAGGATGATCTTCGCCTGCCACGCAGGCCTCAGCGCCGCCTCGAAATCGATCCGGTCGCTGCCGAAGATCGGCGACCACAGGAGCACGGCATCATCCGAGCTCACCAGCCCCTTGCTGCTGATCGAGATCAGCTTGATCTTGTCCCGCGATAGCCGCGAGCGCTCAAGCAGCCGCTCCAGCCCCTCCCCAACAGCATCCGCGAATCGAGCCGCGCCATCGGGATCATGCGACCGGTCTTCGCCGAACCGGTCGATCAGCGTACCCGCATAATCCACCAGCGAATATTGCACGCCATCCGACGAAATGATGACGACGATCAGATAGCCGCTGTCGCGCCTCTGGCGAAACTGCACGCGCGGACGCCCCCTGCCGCTCGCCGCCTGCTGCTCGGACTTCTCGATCACCTCGCCCTTCTCGAGATCGGCGGTAATCGCCGAAATCGTGGCGGAGGAAAGTCCGGTGAAATCAGCTATTTCGGTATGGGAAAGCGCGCCATGACGCCTCAGCGCGGCAAGCACCAGCACGCTGTTGCGCTGGCGCACCAGTTCCGTGCTCGATCTGGTCAGCATGAAGGCCGCCCTATTCCCGCGTGCATTCCACCCCTCGTTCACACCGCATCTCCAACAACCTCCACGTGAGAGATCATTCACCGGTAGTGCGGTGTTGACAGTTGAAAAAATCTCTGACACTTAATTTCTCGACTGTCGAGAAAATAATGAAAACCTTTCCCGACAGCACATCGCGGCGGCCGGAGGAACCACTGGCTGGGGCTGGCCGCATTCTATTCGGGAGGATATTATGAAGCATGTTTTGAAGCTGATGGCAGGTGCTGCCATCCTCGTATCGGTGCATACCGCCGCAATGGCAGCAGACCTCGTGGTCGGCGTGTCGTGGTCCAACTTCCAGGAAGAGCGTTGGAAGACCGACGAAGCCGCCATCAAGAAGGCGCTTGAAGCCAAGGGCGCCAAGTACATCTCCGCAGACGCCCAGTCGTCCGCCGCAAAGCAGCTGACCGACGTTGAATCGCTGATCTCGCAGGGCGCCAACGCCCTCATCGTTCTCGCGCAGGACTCCGACGCAATCGGCCCGGCCATCGAAAAGGCCGCCGCTGAAGGCATTCCTGTCGTCGGCTACGACCGCCTGATCGAAAATCCGGCCGCCTTCTACATCACCTTCGACAACAAGGAAGTCGGCCGCCTGCAGGCTGAAGGCGTGTTCAAGGTCAAGCCTGAAGGCAACTACGTCTTCATCAAGGGCTCCTCTTCCGACCCGAACGCGGACTTCCTGTTCGCTGGCCAGATGGAAGTGCTGAAGGCTGCCGTTGACGCGGGCAAGATCAAGAACGTCGGCGAAGCCTACACCGACGGCTGGCTGCCGCAGAATGCCCAGCGCAACATGGAACAGTTCCTGACCGCCAACAACAACAAGGTCGACGCCGTTGTTGCTTCCAACGACGGCACGGCCGGCGGCGCGGTTGCTGCTCTCGACGCACAGGGCATGGCAGGCACCGTTCCGGTCTCCGGCCAGGACGCCGACAAGGCAGCTCTGAACCGCATCGCGCTCGGCACCCAGACTGTTTCCGTCTGGAAGGACAGCCGCGAACTCGGCAAGCGCGCTGCTGAAATCGCGCTCGACCTCGCCGGCGGCAAGACCATGGACAAGATCGACGGCGTAACCGCCTTCGAAGGTGGTCCGAAGAAGGTGAAGATGCAGTCCATCTTCCTGAAGCCGCAGGCGATCACCAAGGACAACCTGAACGTCGTCATCGACGCAGGCTGGATCACCAAGGCTGAAGCTTGCCAGGGCGTAAAGGCCGGCAGCGTCAAGGCTTGCGATTAATCCTCGCCAGCTGAGCCAACACACCGGCGCCGTGGCGATCTCGCCGCGGCGCCGGATGCGGCTGGAGCCCCAATGAAGCGCTCCCCGCCTCGCAACGCACCGCGAACGCTTTGATTCCCTGCCGCAACGATGCCGCGCCCCACGCGGCCGCTTCGGAAGTCTCTCGGTGGTCGATTTGAAGAACAGGGCACCTCGGCAAGGGCTTTCGGGCGCCCGCGCCAGAGCCCAAACAATGGGGGAAACGGCAAACCCATGGCAAACATCACGCAATCCTCATCGAGCCATCCGCGCTCGGCGGAGGGTAACCCTTTCACGCGCTTCCTGCGCGCAACCGAGATCGACACGCGCCTGCTCGGCATGGTCGCGGCGCTGCTGGTCATCTGGATCGGCTTTCATCTCTACACCGGCGGGCTGTTTCTGACGCCGCGCAACCTCTGGAACCTCTCGGTCCAGACCACCGAGATCGCGGTTCTCGCGACCGGCATGGTGCTCGTCATCGTCACCCGCAACATCGACCTGTCGATCGGCTCGATGCTCGGCCTCGTTGCCATGATCATGGGCGTCGTCCAGGCGAAGTTCCTGCCGCAATATCTCGGCTTCGACAATTCCTGGACCTGGCTGATCACGCTGATCTGCGGGCTGATCGCCGGCACGCTGATCGGTCTCTTCCAGGGCGTCATCATCGCCTTCCTGGGTGTCCCCTCCTTCATCGTCACGCTCGGCGGCTTCCTCGCCTGGCGCGGCCTTGCCTGGTACGTGACATCGGGCCAGACGGTCGCCCCCCTCGACACCACCTTCCGCATCATGGGCGGCGGTGCCGAAGGCTCCGTCGGCGCCACATGGAGCTGGATCATCGGGCTGATCGCCTGCGTGCTGATCATCGTCGGCATCATCAGCTCGCGCCACCAGCGCAAGCGCTTCAACTTCCCGCGCCGGCCGCTCTGGGCCGAGTATTTCCTTGTTGTTCTCGGCTGCGCGCTGGTGCTCGGCGCCATCTGGGTCTCGACCATCTATTACTGGCCGGTGGCGATCGCCAAGAAATACGCCGAAGCCAACGCTGTCGCCTGGCCGGAAACGGGGCTCTTCATCTCCTACGGCATCGCCGTGCCGGTGCTGATCGCCGTTCTCGTCGGCATCGTCATGACCTTCATCGCCACCCGCCTGCGCTTCGGCCGCTATGTCTTCGCGATTGGCGGCAACCCTGAGGCAGCCGAGCTCGCCGGCATCAAGACCCGCTGGGTGACGGTGCGCATCTTCGCGCTGATGGGCTTCCTGGCAGCCGTTGCAGCGGCGATCTCCACCGCCCGCCTCAACGCCGCCGCCAACTCGCAAGGCACGACCTACGAGCTCTACACCATCGCGGCGGCCGTCATCGGCGGCACGTCGCTTGCCGGCGGCACCGGCACGATCGCCGGCGCCATGCTCGGCGCGCTCGTCATGCAGTCGCTGCAGTCGGGCATGGGTCTCGCAAACGTCGATACCCCCATACAGAACGTCGTCGTGGGCGCGGTTCTCGTCGTTGCCGTCTGGCTCGACACCGTCTATCGCTCGCGGTCGAAGTAAGAGGAGCCTGGATATGACTGATCAACGCACTTCCCCAAGCCCGAACACTCCTCTCGTGGAACTGAAGAACATCTCGATCTCGTTTGGCGGCATCCACGCCGTGGACAATGCCTCGGTCGATCTCTACCCCGGCGAAGTCGTCGCCCTTCTCGGCCACAACGGCGCCGGCAAGTCGACGCTCATCAAGATCCTCTCGGGCGCCTACAAGCGCGACAGCGGCGAGATCATGATCGACGGCGAACCCGCCGATATCAAGAACCCGCGCGACGCCAAGAAATACGGCATCGAGACGATCTACCAGACGCTCGCCGTCGCCGACAACGTCGACGCCGCCGCCAACCTCTATCTGGGACGCGAGATCCGCACCAAGTGGGGCACGCTCGACGACGTCGCCATGGAGGCCTCGACCCGCGAGGTGATGGGCCGCCTCAACCCCAACTTCCGCCGCTTCAAGGAGCCGGTGAAGGCGCTCTCCGGCGGCCAGAGGCAATCGGTTGCGATCGCCCGCGCCATCCTCTTCAACGCCCGCATCCTGATCATGGACGAGCCGACGGCAGCGCTTGGGCCGCAGGAGACGGCGCAGGTGGGCGAGCTGATCAAGCAGTTGAAGAAGGAAGGCATCGGCATCTTCCTCATCAGCCACGACATCCACGACGTCTTCGACCTCGCCGACCGCGTCTCCGTCATGAAGAACGGCCAGGTGGTGGGCCACGCCCGCACCGAGGACGTGACCAAGGACGAAGTGCTCGGCATGATCATCCTCGGCAAGGTCCCCCCCAAGGCCATCCCCGGCCCCGGCGCCATGCAGGTGTGATCGCCCGAGAAATAAAAACAGAAAGCCCGTCGAACGAAAGTCCGGCGGGCTTTTGCTTTCAGGGCGACGCAATACCGGCCAAGACCGCCAACCGCTCAAGCCTTGCCGGCTCATCGCGAGACATAGCGGGATTGCCGGCAAGAAGGGCATGGGCACGCCTGGCAAACACCCTGCTCGCCTCGGCATTGCCGCTCGCGGCATGGCACTCGGCAAGCTCCTCGCAGACGAAGGGCGCCTGATCGTCGGCGGCATCGGCAAGCGCGACCACCTGCTCGCCAAGCGCGATTGCCTCCTCGTAGCGGCGCAAGGCGCGAAGGGTGCGGATCACCGCGTAACGCGCAACCTTCAGCGTCTGGGCCGTGCCCGCCGCCTCACGCACCGCCTCGTCACGACGAAAGCATGCAAGCGCCTCATCGAAACGCTCGGCCTCGAAATATGTCCAGCCGAGATTGTGGTGCAGCATGCCGGCCCAGTGCGCGCTCGCGTCGCCGGCGGCAACGCGCACAAGCCCCACCTGCGTCCAATGCTCGGCTCCCGCCAGATCGGATGCGATCGCCATCATGTGGGCCGCGTCGACCGCAAGGTCATGGTCCCCCGCGCCCTCCGCCAATTACCAGGCTTTGAGAAAGTAAGGAAGCGCATCCTGCCGCGATCCCGCGGAGTTATGCAGCCGCCCCCGCTCGATCGCAATCGACGCCTGCCCAACAGGATCGTCGCTCACCAACGCCTGTGCTTGGTCCAGAATCTCGTGTCCCTGCAGAAAATTGCCGGAAAGCCCCGCCATGCGCGCCCGGCGCGCCAAATCCCTCACCTCACTCATCAGATCCCCCAAAGAAACATGAATGAATAGAGAAGCTTTAAGCCAGCACCGAAAAAAAGAAACCGCCGCAGCGCGACACGCCGAAGAAATTCGACAGAGAGAGATTGAAGGACGCGCCGAGCTAGGCTAAGAACCTCGCATCGGACAGGCGATTCAAACCGCCTTAGGCATGCACCCGTAGCTCAGCTGGATAGAGTGTTGGATTCCGATTCCAAAGGTCACAGGTTCGAATCCTGTCGGGTGCGCCATCCCCCTCAAATCTGCATCGCCACATAAGCGCGGACTAGACACCGCTAAGCGTGGACTGTGAACCCATAAGCGTGGACTCTTTTTCTGAAGGCGTGCGCCTGCAGGCACGCCTCGAAGCGCGAATCTTTCCGACTTCTGCCATCGGCTCCTCCTCTGATTGCCCTGACAAGCATCCCGGCGGGAGCCAAGGAAGCAGAGCAGGAGTTAGCTTCCGCATCAGAACCCGATTACCCTGCCAGTTTTAAACCCTTTGTTAACCATACGGGTTCGAACGGCAGCCGTTCTCGGACCCCCGTGTCGAGGCGAATCCGCCCGTCATTTCGTATTTTTCGCCGAAGAGCGCGGAAAACCTTAATGCGATTACTTGCAGAAAGACCCGCAAACAAAGTCTCGCCGCGCGATCGAAATCGATAGAATGCAAGTTCCACGTATTTCATCGCGTGCTGCCAGCAACTTCTTCGATGTTTCTTGTCAAGGCCGCAGTCGAAGGTGAGTGGAATTCGTTAAGGAAATGGACCTTAATGTCAACATTCAGTAATTGCCACGATTCCATTGTTTCGCAACCCCTTTTCGTCATTCTGAAGCGCAAGGACGGCTTCAAGGGCTAGCCCGTGGCCTGACTGCCCCAGTCCAGGTATCCGGCCGGCGCGTCCGCAATCTGTGACCTCAGCGCACCAGTAGCCGATAAAGCGACGTTGGCGCGCGTTGCCTCGGGAAAGACTCGTCGAGTGTGAACACCCTGATTGCCTTGGGGACAACCGCGCCCCTGCATATTGCGAGGATTGACAAGAATTGATTGCGAGACGGATCTTGCGTCATCACGAGTCCTTGGAGACACTCTATGGCATCGCATCCCTATATATCGGGAAGTGGCAACATCACCCAGATGATCGGCTTTCTTCGCAAGAACTTCCCGGCGACGGTCACTTCCGAAACCGTGAAGAAGTACCAGATCGCCCCTAACAACGAGTCCTATGTCATCAATGCTCTGCAGCACATCAAGGTCATCGACGAGGAAGGCAAGAGGACGGACGCCGGTCACGACGTCTTCGTGCTGCCAGATGGCGAGTTCGAGGAGAGGTTCAAAGGACTCGTAATGGAGGCGTACGGCGAATTGTTCGAAATGTACGGCGAGGAGGCCTGGTCGCTGCCAAAGCAGAAGCTCGTTGGCTACTTCCGGACAGCCGACAAGACCAGCGAAGCGATCGGCAACCGCCAGGCGTCCGTGTTCCAGGCCTTCGCCGCGCTCTCGGGATTCGAGCAGGTGCAGACAAAACAGGCAAACGGCGCAAAGGCGAAGCCGGCATCGAACGCGGCCAAGCAGGTCAAGTCGAAGCCTGCCAAAATGAAGGAGCCTTCTCCAGAGATCGAAGTGCCACTTCCGACGCGAGAGTATTCGTCCAGGAAGGACATGGCCCTTACCGTCCGGATCGAGATCAACCTTCCTGCCGAAGGCTCGCAAGAGACATACGACAACATCTTCCGCAGCATCAGGGCGAACCTTCTAAATGAATGAGAACTTCCGGCGCTTCGAGGACATCGCACGCAAGGCGGTGAACTTCGGTGTGGATGAGCCACAGATCGAGGGGAAGGCGTTGCATCCGTTCGATGAACGCAACATACATCCGTCAATCGGAAACGTCGCGAAAGCGCTTTTCGACGACGGGCACTACTCGCAGGCAACGTTCGAAGTGTTCAAGTTCATCGACCGCCAAGTCAAGTCGATCTCGGGCGTCGACGACAGCGGGTACAGCCTGATGATGAAGGCGTTCGGCGAGAAGAATACCAAAATCAGGCTGACGGAAATGTCCACGCAGAGCGAGATCGACGAACAGGCCGGGTACAGGAACATATTCGCGGGCGCGATGTCTGCCATAAGAAACCCGCGAGGACACGAGATCAGCACAGACCCCATCGACCGGTGTCTCGATCATCTGAGCTTCGCGTCGGTACTCCTGAGACGTTTGGAAGAGCGGGTAGAACCCGCCCCGTGAGTTTCAGAAGAAGATAGGACTCGCTGGCTTCGCTCAACCTACTTCACGTGCCATCAGTGCGTTTGCCCGCGTCTCGATCATCTCTTATCGCTTCTATCACGGCTAGAACCCAGCCACGTGCGACCTGAGGGTTGGCATACGTCGAAGCCGACAGGTAGGTTTTAGTTGGTGTGAAGATGACAAGCCTGCATTCCTCTAGCGGATCGTCAGAGGGAACAAGAGATAGGAATGCCTCGTCGGTGCTAGGCCCGACCGCAGGTACGAAGTTTTCATCCACCATGCGTTTCGTGGTCTCCCACTCCATGAAAGTGCCGAGGCAATAGTCGATCCTGCTGCGTTGAGAGTGGTTGGGGTCGTACACCACGGCAAACACGGGCACGCCACGGGATTGTGCCTCGATCTTCGCAGTCGGCAGATCGCTGTGGGGTTCCCTGAGAAACATTCGGTCGAAGACCGGCAGGGCTCGTGGTGGAGCTTCTGTCTGCGAGTACTGCGACGCCACGACCCACTTTGAAAACGACTTTGGAAAATAGCGCGCCGCGATGGCTCTGCCGGGAGGGGAAGCAAGTAACCGCTTCTCGATCGACTCCGCATCGAAGATCAAAACCTCGGTGCTTTTCTTAAGTTCGGCAAGGTGAGTGGCCAGCGTGCCGCTAGGAACTGTCGAGTAGAAGGCGATGAGCCCTTGACACGAATGCGTTCCGATCCGGTCACGGAAGTTCTGATCCTCGCTCTCCGAAACTGAGTTTCCGGAATGAGCCTTGTGCTTGCATGATACAAGGAAGTCTATGACGGTGCTACCGCTGGCACCTGTACGGATATCCCTTACGATCAGGTCTCGTCCTGCGTCCGGACCTCTGTCTGGTCCTCGGACGGTTTCGAAGCCAAAGTATTCCAGGACATCGCGGGCGAAGAGCTCGAAC
Source organism: Rhizobium sp. UBA1881 (assembly GCF_002338015.1). Classification (NCBI taxonomy): domain Bacteria; kingdom Pseudomonadati; phylum Pseudomonadota; class Alphaproteobacteria; order Hyphomicrobiales; family Rhizobiaceae; genus Rhizobium; species Rhizobium sp. UBA1881. The sequence goes on along the minus strand of NZ_DDHH01000117.1, from coordinate 59,644 downwards.
TGATCGCGAACGGAACCGGCATGTGCAGGGGGAATTTCTGTGAAGTCGAGTGCAGGCATGCTTTTCCCAAACAAGCGAAACGATGGACTACAACCCTGTTCGATTTGCGAAGGTGTTTCCAGCAGTAAATGCGCAGCGCGTCTACCTTGAAAAGACCGGACAGTAGATCTTTGGCATTTCATCTTTGATGTCATCCCGACCCTCCTGAAACGCCGTCCGCAGCTCTCTCCACACAGGATTCGGAAACGCCCACTTCGCCGCGTACTGTCGCCACCCGAAGAACACTCGCGCTTCATCCGACATCTCATCCCGTATGGATTCGATTTCTTCGACAACCGCCGTAACCTCCCGCAGAAACGGCAGATTCCTCGACATCCGGTTCAGGTCGTCCTGCGCCATCGAAAGGTCTTCGTCGGTGTCGATCAAGTCCTGGTCGAGAAACTGGAAGACCTCCGCGGCCTGGCGACCACGTCGATAGGCAACATGACGGAGGTCGTCCACGATACGGTCGGCAGCCGCCCGGTCGAAGGGGGCGCGCCCCCTCGCCCGGAACAGTGCTGTCTTCAGCCGCTCGAAGTGGGCGGCGTCGCTCAGGCCCTTCCAGCCGGTGACCGTCTGCGGCTCGGCCGTCGTCATGAATTCGATGTTCACGCTGTCTCTCCTTTATCCGTGAAGACGTTGTCTGATC
>NZ_DDHH01000117.1:0-58837 GCF_002338015.1 Rhizobium sp. UBA1881 | reverse complement strand
CGTTGTCTGATCTTTCGACGCGTCTTCGGCGTCGGCTTGTCCTTAATGTCGTCCGGCTTCAGGCCGTCGACGATCTGCTGCCCTGTCAGATGGCCCGCCCCGATCAGCTCGAGCCAGAGACCCTCGATCGAAGTCCGGTAGGATTCGACGATGGTCTTCGCGCGTGCGAGCTGCTCCTGCAGGACGGGCTCGATCCTCTTGAGCAGCGGGCCGTCGACCCGGCGGGCGCCGTCGATCAGCCGCTCGTCGACGCCGGCCGGCCAGGAAGCGAGCATGCCGTTCATGCCGAGATGCCGGTCGAGGATGATTGCGAGGCGCGTCGCCCCGTCGAGGTCGGACGCGACGCCGTCGCCGTGATGACCGACGAAGACCTGCTCCGCGGCCATCCCGCCCATGTGGATGGCGATGTTGTCGAGGTAGAACTGCTTGCTGTTATTCGCCAGGTCTCCGCCTTCGAGCACGGCGCCGCCGAGGATCTGACGCTCCAGCGACGCGGACGCCCTGCTCTCGATGGAGACTCCCCAGACCTTGCGTGCGCCCGTGGCGACCGCGACGACGGCATGGCCGAGTTCATGGATCGCCAGCGCCCAGCGGAACTTCTCCGAGAGCGGCACGCGACCCGGAAGACTGCCCATGACGTCCGCGACGGTGACCGCCCTTCGGTCGCGGCGGGCGACGCGGCGGGCCAGCCGGACGATCCGGGCGATGTCCGCGCCTGTCAGGCCGAAGCTGTCCTCGGCGAACTGGGCGAAGTCCTCGTCCGGAAGGTCGCCGGTCAGGTGGTGGCGAAGGATTCCGACACGTGCCTCGGCATCCGGCAGCGGAAGACGCACATGGTTGTCCAGGCGACCCGGACGGAGGATTGCTGGATCGATGACGGCCGGGTTGTTGCAGGCCCCGACGACCACTACGCCTTCCCGGTCGACCGTGCCGTCTAGGCATTCCAAGAAAGAGTTGATCACCTGCCGGACGTAGCTGCTGTTGTGGCCGTGGTCGCTCTCGCGGTCGGTGAAGCCGTCGATCTCGTCGACGAACAGGATCGCGGGTGCCGCCTTCCGAGCGTCCTCGAAAGCCTTGAACATGGCCCGCTGCATGTCGCCCAGATGGCCCTTCGACTGCCAGCGGGCAGCGGAGCCGACGACGAGGTTCGCGCCGCAGGTGTTCGCGAGCGCCTCCGCGAAGATCGTCTTGCCCACTCCCGGCGGCCCGGACAGGAGGAGGCCCCGGTCGACGTCGCTCCAGGGGATGCGGCCGTCCTTCCAGTCCTTCAGGTCCTGCTTCAACTGCAGTCCCCACTGGCGGGCCTCGCCGTAGCCGCTCATGGATTCGAGGCGAAGCTCGACGTCGTCTTCGAATCCTCGTCCAGGCGGCGGCTTGCTGGTGTCGCGCGGCGCTTCAGGACGCATGACGAGCTGGGCCAGCATGCGGCCGACGCTTCGTCCCGGACGTACGACGGCCCGCTGCATCTCCTCGTCGAGTAGCAGGAAGATTTCCGCCTGCTGGTCGGTCAGCCGGCCGCCGTAGAGCGAGCGAAAGACGCCCTTCGCCTGACCGATGGTCGGCGGCTTCAGGTGAACGACGACGTCGGCGGCGAGCCGGGCGGCCACCGTGATAGACGCCTCGTCCGGAAAGAGGAGGACGACCTTTTTCTCGTCAAGGGCGCCCGTGATCTGCTTCGCGGAGTTCAGCGGCCGCTTCGGGTCGAAGTCGACGATGGCTGCCGTCCTTCTATAGCGGTTGGCGCTGCTAAGCATGGCGTCGGCAGCGCGGAAGTATGGGCCGATGTCTGCGCCGGGCGGGATGACGACGACTGCGACGAACGCGTCCGCCCTCAAAAGCGGCCGGATGGCGCTCCTGAGAGAGGCGTACGCGAGCTGTTCGGGAAGGCCGAAGCGCTTCCGCGGTGTGATGTGGTTCTTCATGGATCTGTCCTGGAATACGAGTTGAGACGACATGGGCGGTCTCAGTCCCGTATCCGGCGGACGGCCGTCTCGGGGCCGATCAGGGCGTCGTCCAGATCGACCTCAAGGAATCCTTGCAGGATCAACGCAGCGAGGCATGCCATCGGCCTACCTTCCCGGAAGGCGGAAAGCGCTTCGGCGACGGTCAGCGATCCCATCTCGTCGAGCGCGGCGAGGATTCGCACGCGGTCGCCGAGCGGGCATCGGTAGAAGCCGTATCGAAGGAGGTCTTTGGCGTTGGCAAGCCGGTTGCTGTCGACGAAGTCCCGCATGGCGACCGGACGGTAGGCGTGACCCAGTCGGCCGACGGCAAGCTCGATCCAGTCAGGCGGCTTCGGTGCGTTCTCGGCGACGTCGACCATGAAGGTACGGTCGTCATTCCCGGTCACAACGAAGTCGACGCGGTAGGTCTCGCCGCCGTAGGACAGGTCGACGCCGTCGCACGTCCACCGGGCGACGTCCGGATCGACGTCGAGAAGACATGCGAAGTCGCGGGCATCCTGGCTGCGGAAGACGGGATGTCCGACGCATTTGACGGTAGCAAGCGGATAGTAGAAGCGAGGAGGCTCGTTTCGCGGGACGACATCGCCCGGCGGCCTCTCGTAGGGAATGCTCTTCATGGCACCCTCGTGAACACAATACGGATGGGCGTACGCCGGACGGATTGGTCCGGCAGTCGTTCAGCGTATTCGTGCCGAGGCGTAGCGAGCGATGTGATACATGATGCGGGAACAGATAGAGAACGAGAGAAGTGGCGTCAAGTGCAAAAGCTGCAGGCGTAACGATTGCATCGAAGTAGCAGACAGGCTTTCATAATCTGCTGCCAAGGAGGAACGATGAATCGCCGTAAGAACACTGATGATGGAGTCAGGCTGGGTGGTAGGCCCGACATCACCTGGGAGAACCTGGAGATCGATCCCGACAAAAGGGTCGAGTTCCAAGCGAAGGTAAGGAAGGGCGCCGAGGATGCCGTTGCAGCTCTCCCTGCAAAGGTTGCTTCCCTCAGGAGGCTTCTAAGAAAATACAGCCCGCTCTCGATCCTGGCGACATTCACAGCCTATGGATTGACGAGCTTCGTCGGCCCGAAAGGCGTCTCGAGTAAGAGACCTCTGAATATTCTTCCTCATCAGGCGGAGCTTCTCCAGGCAATCATCCTGTCGTTGCCCCTTGGGGAATGGGGATCGGATCCGGTGGACGGGAGCGTTATGCAGCAGGTGTTCGACGCTGTGCCCGAGATCGCCGATACGTTTTTCCAGCAAAGGGTGCTGGCGGGCAGCAAGCTCGCTGATCCTAGCGAGATCGTCATCGCCTCGCTTCTCGAGCGCATCCGCATGCATACGCACGGAGTGCGTAACTGGGGCTACCATCGAGACGTGGTGCGCATCAGCAAGGATCTTTACGGGAGCTTGGACGACCGCTTCTCCTCGAAGTGCGGCTTCTCCTGCAGCGCTATCATCGACGTCATGGACGCGATGGTCACCGAGTACGAGAAGCGGGCAAACGATCACTGGGAGCTGCTCGGAAGGGTGTTGAAAGGCAGGACTCCGAGACAGATTTTCGACCTTTACTTCGATCAGCGGCCTGAGATGACCGGAAGTTCAGAGGAGTTCGCAGCGGCGTTGCCATTCATCACGGATAGAGATGCAGCGGCTTCGATCGTGATGTCTCACTACGACCTTTCTCACATTTCGGAAGCAACTTTCCACCCGGCCGAGATCGCAAGTTTGACAGGGTTGCCGGAGGAAGTGGCTCGGGCCGTGCTCTCGTTGGTCTCGCGAAACGTCGACGACGTGATCACCTCTCCCGACGAACATCTTTTCCTGGCCAACCCGGTCTGGGATTCGCCCGGCATCAAGATCGCTGACTCCTTCGTGTTCGTTATGCCTCAATCCTTCTTCAGCCACATCCATCGGATCATGGAGCGCCTGGCATCGGACGTCGGCATAAAAGATTCGCTGGAGAGGGCACGTGCGACGTACCTTGAACGTGAACTCGACAAGACGCTTCGACGAGCCTTCCCGAACGCACGCGTCACATCAGGAGCCAAATGGCCGATCGGCAATCAGGTGTTCGAGACTGATAGCCTGGTTGTCATCGACCGAACGGTCCTCGTCGCTGAGGCGAAGGCCCACCGCCTCTCCGCGCAAGGACTCCGAGGTGCCCCTGAGCGCGTCAAGAAGCATGTTGAGGACATGGTTTTGAAACCCTCCTTGCAGTCGGCACGGCTCGCTGAGGTGATTGAGCGAGCAAGCGCCGGCGACGCCGAAGCGACAGCGGTCGTCGAAGGACTTGGCATCGATCCAAACGCAGTAGATCAAGTCATTCGGATTTCCGTCACCCTCGACGACTTTTCCGTTTTGAGCACTTCGGTGGCCGAGTTCAAAGACATAGGTTGGGTACCGAAGGAGCACGTTCTTGCTCCCACGATCCTGTTGGCCGATCTTCTCTGCGTCGTCGATATCCTCGACACTCCTCTCCGGGCGCTGCACTACCTCTCCGAACGAGTTCACCTCCAAGACTCGTTCAACCTGCTTGGGGATGAGCTAGACCTGCTCGGCCTCTACCTCGAGACGGGATTTAACTTGGGAAAACCGCCCAAGGACACCATGCTCTCGACCGACGGTCTCTCGAAGCCTATCGACAAGTACTACACAAGCCGAGATGCGGGAGTCCTTCTGCCGAAGCCGTCGCTGAAGATGTCGCCTCACTTCAGACAGGTCGTGGCCGGTCTTGAGCAACAGCGTCCAGATGGCTGGACAACGGCCGGCTTGCACCTTCTCTCGGCTGCTAGTCCGTCCGAGCAGCGGGAGATCGAGACCGCGTTGATCAAGCTCAGAAAAAAGGTCCGAAAGAATTTCCGCGATCCAAGGCACATCAACTCCCTTCAGATTCAGCCACCCTTGTCCCGAAAAGCACGCGTGGGATTTTTTCTATTTCCGAAGGAGCTGGCCAAGGAGTGCCGGTCAACAATGACAACTCTGCTCGAAAACGCCCGGCGAGATGACGGGGCAGCGGCAATGGTCCTCTTCGCCCGTTCGATTGACAACCTCTCTTCGCCGTTCGAGGTATTCGAGATAGCGCGAGCGGCTTGAAGCGGGCCTAACCATCGCGTCCGCATATGCTCGGACAAGAGGCGTTGAAGGACGTGGGTGCCGACAACGAGGATGCTGACTGAAGCAATATCAGGGTGCTGGTTCTTCGCGTCTGCTCTGCAGACGTTCCTTCGATTTCGCGGACCTGCGCGCCTCTCTCAGCTCGTCGAGCGTCGGCTGCCACCATCCGCGAAGCCGATCGTATCCACCCGGTTCCGCTCGCGCGGGCCATGTATGAACGAGTTCGTCCAGTGTCGCGGCCCGCCAACCGGCCCAGACATGTTCGTCGTCGGCATCTGGATGATGTTCGGCGACCTCCGCGGGATCGACGAGCTCCCCCGTGATCTCGGTTACGACGACGATCCCGAACGCGGTCGTAGCCACGGGCCGTCCCAGCGGCGGGAGATCGTCAATGGAGACGGGCAATCGCTTCTTTCTCCGCTCGGACGTCCTGCGTTTCGCCTTCGCTTCCTCTTCGGAACCCTTCCGGGCCTCGGCGCGCTTCCGCCGCTCTTCCGGCTCGGATCGCTTCGCGGCATCTTCAATGGCCTCCCATCGGTGCTGGAGTTCATCATACGAGGCGTACGGAACCTCCCAGACCTTGTCGTCGCCGTTCCACCGGGCGAACGGAATCTGCCGGAGTTCGTCGACGACCGTCCGGGAGAAAGGCGTCCTGATGCGGAAGCCACGGTCGTAGACCTGCAGATAGGGGCTGAGGATAGGTTCGAACTCGTAGGCGTCGCGGCCCCGCTCCTCCTCGTAGGGCGTCCTTCGGTCCGCCTCGGAGGCGAGCCAACGGTCGATGCGTTTCCGCGCCGTCTTGCCCGGAACCGTCCAGGCCTGGAGCGTGTCCGACCATCTAGCGTTGGGGAACACTTCTCGGAACCGGGCAACGGTCATCCGGTCGAAGGCGAACGAGACCGTCTCCTGGGGACCGTCGACTGCTTCGCTGTTTTCGTGGCGATCATCTGTCATGGCAGGAAAACGGTCGGGTGCTCGTGGGGTTTCGTCTACGGAAGCGATTTCCTGAGGAAGGATAACGCTTTCGCGGCGCCGGCGCTCGAAATCATATGTCGGACGCCCGGCTCGACATGAAGCTCGACGTTGAAACCAGCCGCGGACAAAGAGCGTCGCCTTCGGGAGGAGAAGACCGAGCGCCTCCGGAAGCTCCGGCTGGCGGCCGCCAACACATCTTCCGCTGTGGCAACCCGTCGTAATGGATCGTTTTCACAGCGCACCGGAGTAAAGAATGGATCACGTTGATATCGAAACGTTCCCATAAACCATGACGTCCAGACGCCACAATGCAGTTCCGAACCTGACTAGACTAGAGCCGCCGCCAGTCCGACGGGCACATTGACTTACATGCGCTTGAAGCCAGCGAAGAGATTTCAAATCAACCCTTTGAAGCCGCCACTCCCTCTCGCCTCAGAAGTTCGTTCTTGCGTTCGAGCCCCCACGTGTAGCGGAAGAACGTGCCGTCGTTCTTCGTAACGCGGTGGCAGGGAATCGCGACGGCGAGAGGATTGCTGGCGCAGGCGCTGGCGACCGTCTTGCCTCCCTTCCATTTCCCGATCCGCCTTGCGAGTTCTTCGTAGCTTACCGTGCTGCCCGGCGGCACTTCCTGTAGTGCCAGCCAGACCCTGCGTTGAAAAGCGGTGCCTCGAAGGTCGATCGGGAGGTCGAGCCCGACCTGCGGCGCCTCCACCATGCCGACGACCCGTGCGACAACCCGCTCGTATTCGGCGTCGCCCCCGACGAGATCGGCCTTCGAAAACCGCTCCTGCAGGTCGACGAGAAGGGCGGCCGGGTCGTCGCCGAGCAGGATCGCGACGACGCCCTTGTCGCTCGACGCGACTAGGATCGAGCCCAGCGAGGTCTGGCCGACGGCGAACCTGATCCTTTCACGGCGGCCCCCCGCCCTGTAGTCGGTGGGGACCATTCCCAGCGCCTTGTTAGAAACGGCATAGAAGCGTCCACTCGAACCGTATCCCGCATCGTAGAACGTCGACGTGATCGTCTTGCCTGGCTTCAGACCGTCGCGCAGAAGGGTGGCACGCTTTTCCTGCTTGTAGGCGCGAGGAGTCATTCCGGTGCATTTGCGGAATATCCGATGGAAGTGCCCCTCGCTGATCCCCAGGGCATGCGCGAGAGCTGCCACCGTAGGCGAGCTGTCTCCAGCATCGATCAGCCTGCAGGCGTCCGCTACCAGGGCCGTGTTCCTCTTCGCGAACTCCTCGTCGTCCGGGCGGCATCTCCGGCAAGGGCGGAAGCCGGCGGCCTCCGCCTCCGCCACGCAGACGAACCGGCGCATGTTCTCCGGCCGTGGCGGACGCGAGATGCAGTTGGTCCGGCAGTAGACGCCCGTCGTGACGACGCCCCGAAACATGGATCCCGTCGCTGCATTTCCGTTGTCCGCCGCTTCCGTCATCAGGCCGCGCTCCTCTGCATCGAGCCGAACGGGTTGTCGATGAGGTAACGCCACAGGCCATCCGGGCCGCGGCGGGCGATGTCCGTCGCGGTGGCCACCATATTGATCTCGGTCCCATCCTTCGCGGTGCCGATGTACGACCAGTCGAGGATGAGAGAGGCGACGTCGCCGGCGACGAACAGGTGGCGCTGGGTGATCGACATCTGAAGGCCGAGGCTGAAGTACTTGGCAAGCTCCTTGCCGATTGCGTCCTTGCCCACGTGAGCGACGCCCGCGGCGTCAACGATCAAACCTTCCGGGTCGTAGAAGCCGAGCATGGTCTCGACGTCGAGCGAGTTCAGATGGGCGAGAAGCGCCGGGACGATGCCTTCCGGCGTTGAGGAGAGTGCGAGCTTGGTGGTCATTCGTTGTCCTTTGTTGTTGTTCTGCTCCTGCGAGCGTCCTGACTATGGCGAGGCACCAAGGCGTCGAAACTCCGTTTTCTGATCTCATATTCCGATTTTCGACTGGTCTACGTGATCGGGGATTGACAGCTCTCCTAATCATAGACATTTTATATCCACGATTAGGAGATGCAAGATGAAACTGAGCGAAGGCGTAGAGCAGGCCATCCACTGCACGGCATTCCTGGCGGGACTGTCGGAAGACGGCGTGCTGTCTGCCGCAGCACTGGCCGAACTCCATGGCGTGTCGACGAGCTATCTGCTGAAGCATCTGCAGGCGTTGTCCGGCGCGGGCATTGTTGCGACAACGCCAGGACCGAAGGGTGGCTATCGGCTGGCTAAAGCACCCGGCGAAATCAGCCTCTTGGATATCGTCCTTGCGGTCGAGGGACCGGCGCCCGCCTTCCGGTGCGCCGAGATTCGCCAGCGCGGCCCGAACCCTCTGCCGCAGCGCTATTTCACAAAACCCTGCCAGATCAACGCCGCGATGCTGAAGGCTGAAAAGGCCTATCGCGCAGAACTCGCCAAGGTTTCCGTCGCGGACCTTCTGGCGGATCTTGGCGCAGACGACGACGGTGGTATCGCCGCCCGCGGATGCGCCTTCCTCGAACTCCACGAACGCAAGACGGGCAATCGCGCCTCGTCATAGGAGAAAGCAGCATGAGCAAGATGAAAAAGGTCGTCGTCATCGGCGGCACGGGCCTGATCGGCTCGAAGGCAGTGAAGCTGCTGCAGGATGCCGGCCACGAAGCCGTCGTTGCAAGCTCCCGCAACGGGATCAACGCTTACACGGGCGAAGGACTGGAAGCCGCACTGGCGGGCACCGACGCTGTCATCGACGTGTCGAACATGATGTCCTTCGACAAGGCCGAGATTACCGACTTCTTCGGGAAGTCGAGCCGGAACTTGACGAGCGCCGAACGGGCCGCGGGCGTGCGCCATCACGTCGCGCTCTCGATCGTCAATGCCGACCAGCTCGCGGCCAATCCTTACATGGCCGGCAAGCTGGCGCAGGAACAGGCCGTCGCGTCGTCGGGTCAGGCCTATACAATCGTCCGAGCAACGCAGTTCCACGAGTTTATCGAAACCCTGGCCGGCGCATATGCAGCCGACGGCGTGGTGAAGGTGCCGGATATCGACTTCCAGCCGATCGCTGCCGACGACGTCGCCGCCGCCCTGGTGGAGGCCGCGCTGGGCGAGCCTAAGAACGGAACAGTTGATCTTGCCGGGCCGGAGCGGGCTCCCTTCGAATCCTTCATCCGGACGTATCTCGGCTCCAAGAGCGATGCCCGACCTGTGGCCGCCGACGCCGCCGTCGACTACTTCGGAGCTCCAGTCGTGACAGGCTCCCTGGTTCCCGGCGGAGACTACATCAAGGGCCGGGTCACGGTCGCCGAATGGCTAAAGGCATAGAAGGAGCCTACGAACATGAAGACCATTTCATACGCGGCTGCGGCATTTGCGGCCTCCCTTGCCACCGCGTCAGCTCATGACGTTGCAAAGCCGGGACTCGCATACGACACGAAGGATGCCAAGGTGACGCTCGTCTACGAGCACCCCCTGCCCGACGTCACCGGCAAGAGCGTCAAGGGCGTGCTCGTCGAATACGGCCCCGGCGGCTACAGCTCGGCTCACACGCATGCGAAGTCCGCGCTGATCTACGCCACAGTTCTCGAGGGAGCGATCCAGAGCGCTGTAAACGGTGGCGAGACGAAGACCTTTACCGCCGGTCAGAACTTCACCGAGCTGCCGGGCGACCGCCATGACGTCAGCGCCAATGCAAGCAAGACCGAGCCGGCGAAGCTGCTCGCCGTCTTCGTCGTCGATACCGACGACGCCGTCCTGACGACACCGCGCAAGCCGTAGCGCTACCTACCAGATCCACCCCCTCACCTACCGCACAAGCAACGACGGTTTCACCGGCGAACGGAGAACCGCGTCCACAAGAAAGGCAAACAATATGTCCCGCATGAACTGGTCCGAAGTTGCTCCCGACGGCGCAAAGGCGCTGTTTGGTGTCCACCACTACGTCACAGCCAAGACGAACCTGCCGGCCGAGCTGATCCACCTCGTCTTTCTGCGCGTGTCGCAGATCAACGGCTGCGCCCACTGCATCGACATGCATAGCCGTGATCTGCGCAAGACGATGTCCGTCGACAAGATCACGCTCGTTCCAGTGTGGGAAGAGGTGCCTCACCTGTTCACCGACCAGGAGCGGGCTGCTCTCGCCTGGGCCGAGGAAGTGACCAATGTCAGCCAGACACATGCGTCGCACGAAGCTTATGCCGCTGCCGCTGCCGCTTTCGAACCCAAGGACCTCGTCGATCTGACGATCGCCATCGCAGCGATGAACGCCTTCAATCGCCTCGGCGCGCCGTTCCGCCTCCCGGTGGCGGCAAAGGCCTGATCGCGCCGCAACGCTCCGAAAGAGCCGACCTGCCGGTCCGTTCGCGGTCCGGCAGGTTGCTCCAACTACAGCGGTGACAAGACCATTCTCGTCGCCATCTCCCAAAGACGGAACGCGTTTTCGGAATCGACAGCGTATCTTGCTACGCCCTTGAACGGCCCGGCTCCGCGCTCGTCGACGACAGGGGCCTCCTGGCAGTCGTCGAAATATCTACCGGAAATTCCCTCCACGAGCGGCGAGCCTGCGAGCAGCACCGACGTGGCTGCGCCCTGCTCTATCGTCTTGCGGAGATGCTCAGGCGTCCGAAGGCCGCCGGTGTGTTTTTGTAGTCCCGTTGCAATCGCTCCGGGATTGAGCGCGTTGGACATTATCCCGTCGCACGCCCACGCCTGCTTGATTCCAATGGACATGAGGATGCAGGCAGTCTTCGACTGGCCGTAGGCGAGCAACGGATCATATGGAATGAACAGAAAGTCGGGGTCGTCCCAGAACACGGGGGCGAATAGATTGCCAGTCGAGGCGACGGAAACGACGCGGGCGCCGTTCGCTCTGGCCAGATGCTTCCGCAGGCCGAGTGCGAGCGCGAAGTGGCCTACGTAGTTGGTTGCGAATTGCATCTCCCGCCCTTCCGCACTCCTCTGCAGCTCCGGGATGGCCATGACGCCTGCGTTGTTGACGAGGACGTGCAGGGGTTCGTCCCAGCTTTCCGTAAATTCCGTTACGGAAGAAAGATCGGAGAGATCGAGGCGGCGAACGCGCAGCCGAGCCCGAGGCATTGTTCGCGTCAACTCGGCGACAACTCTCTCGGCCTCATCCGGGCGGCGGGCCGCAATCGTCACAGCCGCGCCGGCGGCCGCGAGAGCGCGGCTCGTCTCCAGTCCGATGCCCGCAGCACCACCAGTCACGATGACATTCCGGCCGGCAAGGTCGACGCCTTCCAGAACGTCGGCGGCGGTCGATGAAAACCCGAATGGGATGGGTGAAGTCATAGTCATGCTCCTTCAGACATTCGACTTGCCCGAAAGATAAGCTCGTGGCATTCGTGAACTAGATGACCAGCACTGCACGCAATGATGAGATAATTCGCACAGTGAGCTCGCTTCCGCCCGGCGAGCTTGCGGCGTTTCTTGCCGTTGCGGAGCACGGAGGGTTTCGTGCCGCGTCAAGGCCGCTCGGCCAGACGCCGTCGGCGCTGAGCCACGCGGTCGCCGGACTTGAGAGACGTCTCAATGTGAAGCTCTTCCACCGTTCGACCCGGAACGTATCGCTGACGGATCTGGGGCGGAGACTTGCGGAGCGGCTATTGCCGGCGCTTGCGGAAATCGGCCTGGCGGTCGAGGAGCTGCACGAACAGGCTACCTCGGTGTCCGGGCTCGTGCGGATCAATTGCGACGCCAATGCCGCCGAGCAGGTGTTGATGCCGCTACTGACCCGCTTCATGAAGATTCAGCCAGCAATGCGGTTTGAGGTCAGGTCAGAGGGAAGACTGGTCGACATCGCTGAAGGAGGATTCGACTGCGGCATCCGGGCAGCCGAACTCGTCCCTGACGAAATGGTTGCCATCCCGATTGGTCCGGATCAGCAGCATATTGTCGTGGCATCGCCTGCCTATCTCGATGAAGCTCCTGCGATCAAGACACCGTCGGACCTCGCCCATCACCCATGCGTCCAGCTTCGAATGGCGGGCGGGTCGATCTATCGATGGGAGTTTCAGCGCCGCGGCGAGGAGGTCGTCGTGTCGACGACCGGAAACCTCGTCGTCGACCAGTCCAGACTTCTTCTTGCGGCGGCACTGGACGGCGCCGGCCTTGCCTACGTGACGCGGTGGATGGCGGCCAGTGCGCTCGCCGACGGGAAGCTGCGGCAGGTGCTGGAGGACTGGACGCCGCCTTACCCTGGCCTTTGCCTCTACTACCCGCGGCATCGCCATCTCGGTTCGGGCATGCGCGCCTTCCTCGATTTTATGAAAGCCGAAGGATCGTCTCGGGCGGCGCCTTGACGACGGCTCAAGCGGCACCATTCTCCTTGGCATGAAAGCTGTCGTGCCCCCTCCTCCAGACTTTCACCCGGATCGCTTCCTTCGATGCCAGGAAGCGCTGGCCGACGGAGTGTCGGAAGTCGCACTTGCGGGCATTGCGGCCGGCTGGTGTCCCGAAGAGGTAGCTGCCGCGCTCGTCGAACTGGCGGACAACGCCATGCTGGCGGTCCTCGCAACCCGCGACGTCGAACGCGATCTTGCATTGCTCAGGAGACGGTGAGATGTGCGGACGTTTTTCGTTCGAACACGAGTGGCCGGCTTTCGTCGACCTGTACGATCTGCCCTGGCAGACGGAACGCGGGCGGAACACCGCCGCCCGCTACAATATCGCACCGACACAGACAGTCCTGATGGTCCACAACGATGCCGAGGGACGGCAGATGGCCGAGGAAGCACGATGGTGGCTGGTGCCCTGGTGGGCGAAGGAAATGCCGAAGGCGGCGATGTTCAATGCGAGGATTGAAACCATCGACACGAACGCCGGTTTCCGTGACGCTTTCAAGAGCAAACGATGCGTGATCCCGGCATCGGCTTTCTACGAGTGGACGGTCGACGCCTCCGACGGCAAGAAGAACCCGTGGCACATCCATCTTCCCGGCGAACAGCCGTTTTCCTTCGCAGGCCTCTGGTCGCATAACGACAAGCTCGGTGTCACGAGCTGTACGATCGTCACCATGCCCGCGGGCGATCCGATGTCGCAGCTTCATGACAGACAGCCTGTCATTCTGACTCCGGAAGCATACAAGGAGTGGCTGGACGTCCGCACCGAACCTGCGAGGGCAAAGGCTCTTCTGCAGGAGAACCTTGACGGCAGCTCGAATTCCATCGCGTCTCGCGGGACGTGAACTCGTCGCGCTATGAAGGAAAGCCGCTCCCCGAGGTCAACTCCTTATGACGGTCACGACGAGCCTCGTTTCAGAAATCGTCCGCGCCGCGAATCGCCTGCCATCCTTGCAGCATGAAGAGCGAAGGCATCTGCTGCAGCGAGGCGTCGCGACGTCGGCAGCACTGCGTGGACTCCTTGCGAAGACTGGGAAGATCTCGCCGATGGACGAGTCGACCGAACGGGTCGTGGAGGACATCGCGCGCAACATCGGCGAGATGTCGGAAGACACGGTGAGGAAGGCGTTGCTGGCGCTGGCGGGACAGATCAGAGAGCTGCGAATCCTAAACCGCGAGCCCGCGTGATCGTCCTGCCGCCCTTGTCAATGGTGGCTCGGACGCCGAAAATGCCCTTCCCCTGTCATCCGATTTAGCTATATTCCGCAACCGCAACCATCGGCAGGGGACGGGATATGCTGCTGGAAGACCTTTACCGCCTGATGAAGACCGGGCACGTCCTGGCGCAGGGCGTCGTTGATACGATGACCCAGCCTGTCGTCGTGCTCGACGAGCATCTGTGTGTCATCGCCGCCAACAACGCGTTCATCAAGGCCTTCCAGGTCGAGCGCGACGACGTTCTTTCCAAGGACTTCTTTCTCCTGGCAACGGTCAATGGGATATTCCGGAGCTGCGGCAGCTCGTATCGTTCGTCATCCCTCGGGCGGCCGCGGTCATCGGTTTCGAGGTCAGCCATGACTTTCCAGACATTGGACAGCGCACGTTCCTCCTAGACGCGCGCCGGCTGGTTCAGCCCGACGACAACAGTCCGAACATTCTTGTCATCTTCGACGACGTGACGGACCGTCGACGCCATGATGCCGAAACGGATTTCATCCTCGCGGAGATGCGGCACCGCATTAAGAACCTCTCGGCGGTCATTCAGTCGGTCGTCAAAAACATCAGGACCGAAGACCCTACCTTGATTGATTTCAAAGAAGGCATTCTCGGCCGGATCGCGACGGCCTTTCGCGGCCAGGAGATTGCCGCCAGCGGCGTCGCGTCAGATCTCGAACAGCTCGTAAGGGACGCTGTCGGCCAGACGGTGTCGGAACGGCTGGCGTGTGCTGGCCCGCCCACAGACATTTCGGCTTCCAAAGTTTCACCGGTGAGCATGATCTTCCACGAACTCGGAACCAACGCGGTCAAACACGGTGCAGCTTCCGTCGAGAGTGGCCGGATAGACGTGACCTGGGAAATGGTAGACGACCCTGGTGAGCGGCGGCTTCTCGTCTGCCACTGGCAGGAAGCAGGCGGTCCTCGTGTAAACCGTCCAAGTGGAACCGGCTACGGTAGCGATCTGATCCAGGGGCTTGCGTCTCATATACGTGGTCAGGCAGACCTCAGATATCCCCCAGATGGTTTCACGGCGACAATACGAATACCTCTTTGATCTTCCGGAGCACCTTAGGTCTGAGGAACTGCCTGTGCTCAGTGGAAGTTGCGCGCTTTCACCTTGAGGGTATCGATGTGCAGGTCGCGCACGAAGATGTCGCGAGGCTGCGGCACAGGCTTCGGACGATCTCTGGAATCCGGACTGCCCGGCGAGCCGTGGCCGAACTCGTCGCCCCTGCCCGCTGGGAGCTTGAACTCGGCGTCGCGGTCGGCCAGCCCGGAAAGGTCGCCCGACAGGTCGAAGAGCTGTTGGGCCACGAGATGAACGACGTCGCCCTCCCGCTGGATGCGGCCATTGATTGCCATCATCGACGCCCCGAGGACGACGCGGCGCCGCTTCTCGAACAATGACGGCCAGACCACGACGTTCGCCGGGCCGGTCTCGTCCTCGATGGTGATGAACATGACGCCTTTGGCCGAGCCCGGCTTTTGGCGCACCAGAACGAGACCTGCGGCGTAGACCCATCGACCGTCGCGGGAGTTCATCGCTTCCGCGCAGGTGATGATGTTCCGCGCCTGAAGGTCGCGGCGCAGGAAAGCGATCGGGTGCTCGCGCAACGTCAAGCCGACGTGGCCGTAGTCCTCGACCACGTTATGACCTTCAATCATCTGCCGCAGCTCGACTTCTGGCTCCTGCTGCTCGGGGATGACCACAGCTTCGCGTTCTGCGGCGGCCGCGAAAAGCGGCAAGGGTTCGTCGCGAAGCGCTTTGATCGCCCAGAGCGCGTCGCGTCGCTCGAGGTTTAGCGATGGCCGGAAGGCGTCGGCCTCGGCGAGCTGGACGAGCGCCTCGGTGGGCACGTCCGAGCGCCGCCAAGCGTCGTCGACGCTCTCAAATTCGTTGTTCATGCGCGCGGCCACGATGCGTGCGGCGTCCGCGACGGCGAGACCCTTCACCATCCGCATGCCGAGACGGACTGCGTGCCGGTCGGTGTTGCCGATGCGCTCGAGAGTGCAGTCCCAGCGAGAGCGGTTGATGCAGACCGGCCGGATCTCGACATTGTGCTTCGCGGCGTCGCCGACGATCTGCGCGGGCGCGTAGAAGCCCATAGGCTGCGAGTTCAGCAGAGCCGCGCAGAAGACGTCCGGATGGTGGCATTTCACGTAGTTCGAGGCATAGGCGATCAAGGCGAAAGACGCGGCGTGGCTTTCCGGGAAGCCGTAGGAGCCGAAGCCTTCCAACTGCGAGAACGTCTTCTCCGCGAACTCTGCCGAGTATCCGTTCTTGATCATTCCGCTGACCAGCTTGTCCTTGAACCGGGAGACTCCGCCCGTGAACTTGAACGTGGCCATCGACTTGCGAAGCTGGTCGGCCTCGCCGCCGGTGAACCCGGCGCAGACCATCGCCACCTTCATGGCCGACTCCTGAAACAGCGGGACGCCCAGCGTCTTGCCGAGTACTGCTTCGAGCTCCGGCGTCGGATACTCGACCTTTTCCTTGCCCTCCCGGCGCCGAAGATACGGGTGGACCATGTCGCCCTGAATCGGCCCCGGTCGGACGATCGCCACCTGGACCACCAAGTCATAGAAGGTTCGAGGCTTCATGCGCGGAAGCATGGCCATCTGGGCACGGGACTCAATCTGGAAGGTTCCCAACGTGTCCGCTTTTCGGATCATTGCATAGGTCGCGGGGTCCTCCTGCTTGATCGTCGCGAGGTCGAGATCGTCGTTCTTGTGCGCCTTGATGAGGTCGAAGGCCTTCTGCATGCAGGTAAGCATGCCGAGCGCCAGCACGTCGACCTTCATGAATTTCAGGGCCTCGACGTCATCCTTGTCCCACTCGATGATCTGCCGGTCCTTCATGCTCGCAGGCTCGATCGGGACGAGGTCGTCGAGGCGGTCGTGCGTCAGGACGAAGCCGCCGGGGTGCTGGCCCAGGTGACGCGGCGCGCCCATGAGCTGCTGTGCAAGCTTCAGCGTCAGGACGAGACGGCGATCCTCCGGATTGAGGTTGAGCTCCCGGACGTTGCGGTCGCTGACCTCTTCCGACCACGACCACATGCCGCTGGACAAGGCCTTGATGACGTCCTCGGGCAGGCCGAGCGCCTTTCCGACGTCGCGGATGGCACCCTTCGCCCGATAGCGGGTGACGGTCGCGCAAAGGGCCGACTTGTCCTTGCCGTAGGTCTGGTAGATCCACTGGATGACCTGCTCGCGCCTCTCGTGTTCAAAGTCGACGTCGATGTCCGGAGGCTCGTCTCGTTCCTTCGAGACAAAGCGCTCGAAGAGCAGATCGTTCGTCTCCGGGTCGATCGACGTGATCCCGAGGATGTAGCAGATTGCCGAGTTGGCGGCCGACCCGCGACCCTGGCACAGGATTCCCTGGCTTCGAGCGAACTTCACGATCGAGTAGACGGTCAGAAAATATGGCGCGTACCGCATCTCTTTGATGAGTTCGAGTTCGTGCTTCACGGCGCGAAGGACTTTCTGCGGCAGACCCTCCGGATATCGGTTCGGGATGCATTCGCGCACGTAGTGCTCCAGCGACTGCTGCGCGTCCATGCCGGGGACGATGGCTTCTTCGGGGTACTGGTAGGTCAGCTCCTCGAGCGAGAACTTGCATCTCTCGACGATCTCAATCGTACGGGCGAGCGCTTCCTGGTAGCGGGGAAATAGACGCGCCATTTCCTCGGGCGGCTTCAGATATCGATCTGCATGACGCTCGCGCTCGAAGCCGACAGCGTCGATCGTGGTGTTGTTTCGAATGCAGGTGACGACGTCCTGGAGCTGACGCCGGCCGGGTTCGTGGAAGAGGACGTCGTTCGTGACGACGGTGCGCACCTTGTGCCTGAACGCCAGTTCGGACAGCTCGTAGAGCCGCATCTGGTCGTTCGGCCGGCGGCGCAGGCAGAGAGAGACGTAGGCTCGGTTGCCGAAGATCTCATGCATCTTCCGGAGCTGCACCGCGCAGGTCTCGTCGGCAAGATCGGGCACGAGGACGCCGACGAGGCCTTCGGAGTAGAGCGCGACGTCGTCGAGGTGCAGGATGCAGTTGTTCTTGCCGCCCCTGCTCTTTCCGAGCGTGATGAGCCGGGTTAGGCGGGAGTATGCGGCACGATCGGTCGGATAGACGAGGATCGACATACCGTCCTGGAGATCGAGGCGGCAGCCGACCACGAGCCGGACGCCCGTCGCGCGCGACGCTTCCAGCGCCCGCACGATTCCGGCGAGGCTGTTTCGATCGACGACCCCCACGGCCTCGACGCCGAGTTCCTTGGCGGTTGCGAACAGCTCGTCCGCCGACGAAGCGCCACGAAGGAACGAGAAGTGGGTCGTGACCTGCAGCTCGGCGTACTTCATGCGAAGACCCCGTGCATGTACCACTGCCGGTCGCCCGTCTCCGGATCGACGCCGTCGCCGGAGCGATAGACCCAGAAGCGCTCCCCGATTTCGTTCTCGACAACGTAGTAGTCGCGCACCGCTTCCAGCTCGCTGTCGCGCATCCACCACTCGCCGAATATGCGTTCCGGGCCGTCCGCCCGCTTCACCGCATGCCGCCTTCCGCGCCAGGTAATTGCGCGCGGCGGATGGTCGGGTGTCAGTGCGATGGCCGTGATCCGGTCCGGCCGGTCGAGGAGACGGACAGGTCTCTTCCAGTGGTTGACCCATGTCTGTCCGACGTCGTCCGCGGCCGGGTCGATCCTCTGCACGCATCTCTCCGGGACGTCGGAGGCGACGGGAGCGAGGCGGTAGACGCGCTGGCCGCGGTTGCCGAGGATATCGATGAGCGGCGTGATGTCGGTCGTCTCCTCCTCCACCAACGACGACGAGCGCTGCTCCTCGTCGAGAGGCTGCGTCACGACCGCGACGAGCGTCAGCTTCTCGATACCCCACCCCGGCTCGATCTTCTCGGTGCGATCCTTGAAGAGCTTGGTCAGCCAGGCGACGTCGCGCGCAGGCTTCGCGGTGCCCGCACGGATTGCCTGGCGCGTGCCATCGACCTTCTCCACCAAAAGGTCGGTTCGCCGGACTCCGAGACCCCGGCGCTGGAGCTCGCCGACGAGCTGGACGACCAGCCTCCCGACATATTTGTTGATCGTCTCGGCCGCACCGATGGGTTCTGCGAACGCGCGGGAGACCTCGATCCATTCCGGCGCGCGGACCGGCTCGACCGGCTCGGACATTCGGCCGAACATCTGATCGAGACGACGCCCGATCTCCGGGCCGAAGCGGAGAGCGAGCGGCGCTCGCGCGGTGTTGGCGAGCTCGCCGATCGACTGAAAGCCCAGCATCCGGAGGTCGCCGACGATCTTGTCCGGCAGCCGCAGTAGCGACAAAGGAAGCTTCTCGACGGCCCGGACGATCTCGCCCTTCGGAACGATGACGGTCTCCCGCGTGATCGCCCGCGCGCAGGCATGCGCCGCGCCCCAGGTGTCGGCGATTGCGACGCGCGCCGTCAGGCCCCTCGCGCGGAATTGGTTGGCGACTTTTTCCAGCATGGGCTGCTCCCCGCCCTGCAGGTGGTCGGCACCTTCCGTGTCCATGACGATGCCGTCCGGCCCGTCGACGGCGATTATGGGCGAGTACACGGTCAGCGCCCAGAGCGCGATGCGTTCGAGGGCGACAGCGTCGGCGACCGGGTCGGCGTCGATCAACAGCAGGTCGCGGAAGATCGCCTGCGCCTTGGCGGCCGGCATTCCTACCCGCACGCCGACCTTACGGGCGGCGGCGTCGGCGGCGGAGACCCAGCGCTTCGAGCCGGACTTCGCGATCACGGCGATGGCCTGCTCAGCCGAAATGGAGGGATCGGCCCGGCGTATCCTGTCGGTCGGCAGATCGGGAAGAAATATGGATACGACCCTTGTCATCGCAGGCTCCGATTTCAAACTCAGCACACTCGCCCGCGCGGCTCCGCATTAATTCCAGTAGCCACCTCGCCCGTCCCAGCCCCGGAACCGGAAGCTCGTCAGACGGAAGGACGCTGACCCGCCATCTCGTTGTCGACGCGGTCGGCTGGCCGAAGTCGCTGGCTTCGGTCTGTCGCCTCCACCGCCGGACGGCGATGGCCATCGTCCCGGTCCGCTCCGCCGCGAGCTGGAGCCGTCTCGACGCCGTCATCGGCAGCCGGACGAGCTCGCCGACGACCACCCCCAGTCCGCCGAAGGACAGGCATTCCTCCATTGACGCCAGTACGTCCTCCTCTCGGTCGCCCTCGATGAAGACGACCCGGTCGGGATGAAGGCCGGCCTGCGCGAGCGCCGGAAAGAAGAGATCGGGCCGCGTCAGGCACCAGGCGATCTTCCCCTTTGTCCGGGCGGCTATCCCCGCGGCGAAGAGCGCGGCAGCCGCCCCGTCGACGGTTCCCGATCCGCCGCCCGCGAACTCGTGCAGGGCGCCGTGGGCAAGGCCGCCGCCCGGCAGAACGCGATCGATCTCAGGAACGCCGAACGGCAGGCAGCCGGCCGCCCTGGCGCCGCCGCCTTCAAGGGCGGAGATGCGCTCGCGCAGGTCGGCGAGAACTGTCTCGCGGGCAGCCGACATCGGTCACGAATCCTTTCGAAATCGCGGTGAAACATGGACGACATCATGTCGTGAGAACTTGCTTGTTCTCTATCTGTTCCTTATCGTCGGCGGCGTCAAGATGGTCGGGAGAGCAGGAATCTAATCCTAGAATTAGCGGAAGCTCAGATTCGGCGAGTGGAATCAAAATTGTAGCCGAATCTCGTAAGTGGGCGCCGCCATTGAAAATATTTTTGTCATCGTCGGCGCGTTGCCTGTGGATTTCGGATCGGGTAATCAGCCTCCGCTCGAGACGGGCGGGATCATGGAGATGGAATGGGAAGACGACGAGCCGCGCCTGACAACGAGGGCGGTCCGACCCTGAGGGACGTCCGTGCCGCGATCATCGAGGTAGAGTGCGCTGTGTGCGATCTACGGGATCAGCTCGACCGGAAAATCCTCGTCGCACAGTTCGGGGCGGGCATCAGCTTCAGGCGGCTGCGTCGCCGCCTGTCCACGGGCTGCAAGCGCATATGCCATCCTGAGGGCGACCGTTGCGGGACGCGGTTTCCATGTCTCGATAGGTGATCGGGCTGCCGCCCTTCGTTGTGCAAGCTGGAATGCGGCCTTTAAATTTAGTCCAAGCAAAAGAACCATATGTAAAACAGGTTGACAGACGGCGATATATCCATCATTCTGGATATATGGAATCGAAATTTGCAATCGCGGCGCTTGCCGCCCTCGCCCAGACTACCCGGCTCGAGACGTTCCGCACCCTCGTGAAGGCGGAACCCGACGGAGTTCCTGCTGGAGAACTCGCACGGATGCTCGACGTCCCGCAGAACACGATGTCGGCCCATTTGGCGACCCTGCAGCGCGCGGGCATTATCAAGAGCGAGCGCCAGAGCCGCTCCATCATCTACCGCGCCGACCTCGAAGGCTTCCGCGATCTCACGCTGTTTCTCCTCAAGGACTGCTGCGGTGGAAACGCCGAGCTTTGCGCACCTCTCATCGCGGACCTGGCGCCCTGCTGCACTCCGGAAGGATCGGCGACGTGCGCGAACTGACCCTCAGTCAGATCGGGTCGGGCGACGACATCAGGACGGCCTTAGTCGATGCCGGTCTCCCAGCGGACGACCTCGACGAGGTGGGTCGGGTCTATTTCGAGTGCCGTACTTCCGAAGGAGAGCTGATCGGGTTCTCCGGACTGGAGGAATGCGGACGCGACTTTCTCCTTCGATCCCTCGTCGTCCTCCCGGAATTTAGGTCGCAAGGGCTCGGGCGAGAACTGGCGGCGGCGACGATCGCCCGGACGCCGCCGGATGCAGGCGTCTATCTCGCGACGACGAGCGCCGCGCCGTTCTTCGAATCCATGGGGTTCATCCGTGTAGAACGTGACGAGACG
Source organism: Rhizobium sp. UBA1881 (assembly GCF_002338015.1). Taxonomy (NCBI): domain Bacteria; kingdom Pseudomonadati; phylum Pseudomonadota; class Alphaproteobacteria; order Hyphomicrobiales; family Rhizobiaceae; genus Rhizobium; species Rhizobium sp. UBA1881. Next base: position 37,347 of record NZ_DDHH01000117.1, on the reverse strand, counting down.
CCATCGGCAATCCTTTCGACCCGCCAGCTTTCGGGCCTCTGCCCGGCATCTGCGACGATCATGAGACTGAACAGGCCACCGACCTAACACGGAACCCGACCATGACCGACAAGACCTACAACGTGCTCTTCCTGTGCACGGGCAATTCCGCACGCTCGATCCTTGCCGAATCCATCCTGAACAAGGAGGGTGCGGGACGATTTCGCGCCTTCTCGGCGGGCAGCCAGCCGAAGGGAGAGGTAAACCCGCACGCCCTGAAGGAACTGGCCGCCCTTGGCTATCCGTCGACGGGCTTCTCATCGAAGAGCTGGGACGTCTTCGCCGAACCCGGCGCGCCGGAGATGGACTTCATCTTCACCGTCTGCGACAGCGCGGCCGGCGAGGCCTGCCCCGTATGGATGGGTCATCCGATGACCGCCCACTGGGGCGTCGAGGATCCGGCCGCCGTCGTCGGAACCGAGGTGGAGATCCAGCGCGCCTTCGCTCAGGCGGCCCGCTTCCTCAAGAACCGCATCGCCGCGTTCATCAACCTTCCCATCGCATCGATCGACCGCATGGCACTCGAACAGCACGTCCGCCAGATCGGCAGGCTGGAAGGCGCGTCGCTGAAATCCGCAAAGGCTGAATGAGATGTCCACCTTCGAACGCTACCTGACCGTCTGGGTCTTCTTCTGCATCGTTGTCGGCGTCGCGCTGGGACATCTCATGCCCGGCGTCTTCCACGCCATCGGCGCGGCCGAGGTCGCCAAGGTGAACATCCCGGTCGCCGTCCTCATATGGATGATGGTCGTCCCGATGCTCCTGAAGATCGACTTCGGCTCTCTGGTAAAGGTCGGCAGCTACTGGCGCGGGATCGGGGTTACGCTCTTCGTGAACTGGGCGGTCAAGCCGTTCTCGATGGCCCTCCTGGGCTGGCTATTCGTCGGATGGCTTTTCCGACCCTACCTCCCCGCCGACCAGATCGACTCCTACATCGCGGGGCTGATCATCCTCGCCGCCGCGCCGTGCACCGCCATGGTCTTCGTATGGTCGAACCTCACCCGCGGCGAGCCGCACTTCACATTGTCCCAGGTCGCTCTCAACGACGCGATCATGATCGTCGCCTTCGCCCCTATCGTCGGCCTGCTCCTGGGCCTGTCGGCCATCACCGTTCCTTGGGACACCCTAACCATCTCGGTCGTACTTTACATCCTGATCCCCGTCGCAATCTCGCAGATTCTACGGAGAAGGCTGACCTCCGCCGGAACGACGCGCGCGCTCGATGCCTTGCTGGCGAGACTGCAGCCGCTCTCCCTCGTCGCCCTGCTCGCCACCCTCGTCCTCCTGTTCGGCTTCCAGGGCGAGCAGATCATCGCGCAGCCCGCCGTCATCGGCCTCCTCGCCGTGCCCATTCTGATTCAGGTGTATTTCAATTCCGGCCTAGCCTACCTGCTGAACCGAATGTCGGGCGAACAGCACTGCGTCGCCGGGCCGTCGGCGCTTATCGGTGCCAGCAACTTCTTCGAACTGGCGGTCGCCGCCGCCATAAGCTTGTTCGGCTTCCAATCAGGAGCGGCGCTGGCGACCGTCGTCGGCGTTCTGATCGAAGTTCCGGTCATGCTGTCCGTCGTCTGGATCGTGAACCGTTCGAAGGGCTGGTACGAGGCCGCGCCCGCCGTCTCCCGAAACACCGTCACCGAAAGGAACTGATCATGGACGTCGTCATCTACCACAACCCCGCCTGCGGGACGTCGCGCAATACGCTGGAGATGATCCGCAACGCTGGGATAGAGCCGACCGTCATCGAATACCTGAAGACGCCGCCGTCGCGCGCCGAGCTGACCAGGATGATCGACGACGCCGGCCTGACAGTCAGGCAGGCGATCCGCGAGAAGGGAACGCCATATGCCGAATTGGGCCTCGACGATCTTGCACTGACCGACGACCAGTTGCTGGACGCGATGCTGACGGAACCCATCCTGATCAACCGGCCGTTCGTCATCACGCCGATGGGCACACGCCTGAGCCGGCCGTCCGAGCTCGTTCTCGACATCCTCCCGGAAACGCACAAGGGCGCCTTCACCAAGGAAGACGGCGAACGCGTCCTCGACAAGGAGGGAAAGCGCATTGTCTGAAGGATTCCCCGCTCTCGACGAAGTCCACCTTCGCCAGCCCGATCTCGATGCCCTCCGGCCGGCGTTCTCCACGCACAAGCCGCGCATCCTGATCCTCTACGGGTCGATCCGCGAGGTCTCCTACAGCAGGCTGCTCGCACACGAGTCCCGCCGTCTGCTCGAGCGCCTCGGGTGCGAGGTCAGGATCTTCGAGCCCAAGGGCCTTCCCCTGCCCGACGACGCGCCGGTCGGCCACCCGAAGGTGCAGGAGCTGCGTGAACTGTCGGAGTGGTCGGAGGGACAGGTCTGGATCAGCCCGGAACGCCATGGCGCGATGACAGGCGTCATGAAGTCGCAAATCGACTGGATCCCGCTTGCGGTGGGCTCGGTGCGGCCGACGCAGGGCAAGACGCTCGCCGTGATGCAGGTGTCTGGCGGGAGCCAGTCCTTCAACGCCGTCGGCCAGCTCCGCATCCTCGGCCGCTGGATGCGAATGATCACGATCCCGAACCAGTCGTCGGTCGCAAAGGCGTATCAGGAGTTCGACGCCGACGGCCGGATGAAGCGGTCGTCCTACTACGACCGGGTGGTCGACGTCTGCGAGGAGCTCGTGAAGTTTACGCTGCTGACCCGCGACGCCTCGGCCTACCTGACCGACCGCTACAGCGAGCGCAGGGAAGATGCCGAGAAGCTCGAGCAGCGAGTGAACTTGAAGTCGATCTAGGTCTTCTCTAAGCAGGAGCGGCATCCTCCTGGTTGGAGCTGCATTCACCGTGTCGGGAGAAATTTTGGACGGCCAGACTTTCCTGCTTTCCGTCGCCTTTCTTCTCGTGGCGCTTGTCTACGCGGCGGTCGGTCAGGCCGGCGCGTCTGGCTACATCGCGCTCATGGGGCTCTCGGGTTTCGCGCCTGTCGTCATGAAAACGACCGCGCTCTCCCTGAACGTCGTCGTCGCAGCCATTGGAACCGCCGTCTTTCTGAGGTCGGGTCGTCTGTCGTGGAGAAACGTCTGGCCGTTCGCCGTGCTGGGGTTCCCTTTCTCCGTCCTTGGAGGGGCTACGCACCTGCCAGAACAGGTGTACTTCCCCGTAGTCGGGATCGTGCTCGTCCTTTCCGCAATCCAGATGGGGCGTAGCGCATCGAGAAGCGTTCCGTCCATACAGACGGTGGCCGTAGCTCCGCCCGTAGTCGCCGCTCTGGCCACCGGCGCGGCCATCGGCTTCATCTCCGGGATGACCGGGACCGGCGGCGGCGTCTTTCTCGCACCCATCATTCTAGGGATGAACTGGGGGACGGTGCGGCAGACCGCTGCCACCACCGCGGTCTACAATCTGCTGAATTCGGCCGCGGCACTGATCGGCGCGTATTCAACGTGGAGCGACATCCCCTGCGAGCTGCCGTTCTGGCTCCTCGCCGTCGTGGCGGGCGGCTCGATCGGGGCATATGTCGGCAGCCGCTTCTTTCCCGACCGCATGCTCCGGACGATCTTGTCGCTGCTCCTGCTCGTCTCCGGGCTCAAGCTGCTCCTGTGAGGCGGCGTCGGTCGAGGCTACCCGGCGGCCACAAGATCCCGTCGGGCGGACGTCGCCACGCTGACGAAGGCCGCGATTCCGACGGCTCCCAGTGCGGCCGTGAAGTAGAGCGACGGCACGAGCCCCAACCGCTCCATGGCGATCGCGAAAGCGACTGGAGCGGCGGCGCCCAGAGCTAGCCGAGCTGCCGCCATCCTGCCGGTGACGGTGCCGTACCCGTCGCTTCCGAACAGGTACAAAGGCAGGCTTCCCTGCGCGATCGAGTTGATGCCCGATCCCAGACCCAGGCAGATTGCGAAGGCGACCGCTCCCGGAAGCCAGCTTCCGCTCAGCGCGAGGATAACGATCCCGGCGACCATCAGCGCCGAGGAGATGACTGCCAGCATCGGCGGCGACAGCGACGTTCCGAAGATCATGTTGATCAGACGACTCATGACCTGTGCCGGGCCGAAGAGCGAGCCGATGACGACGGCGGCCGGTCCCAGCCCGAGCGTGCCTAGCATGGGGACCATGTGCGCGAGGATCGAAGCAAGCGTGAACCCAAGAATGGCGAAGGCGGCCGACGTGACGATCATCGCATAGCGACGCCTCTCTGGAGGAACGGCCCCGACAACGTGTTCACGCGGGCGGGCCGCGCGCTGCGCCCTTGCCGCCTTGCGCTTCCGCATTAGCCAGAGGTGCAGAGGCGCGCAGAGGAAGAGGTTCATCGCCGCGAAGACAAGGTAGATCTCGCGCCATGTCAGGATGTCCAGAAGGGCGGCCGATATCGGCCAGAAGATCGTCGAGGCGAATCCACCGATGAGCGTGAGGTAGGTGATGCTCCGCGACGCCGTCCGCGGATCAGTCTCGACGAGTGCCGCGAACGCTGCCTGGTATTGCACCATTCCCGACGACACCTCGAGCAGCACGACGGCGAGCGCGAAGACGAGAAGCGATGGCGACCATGCGCAGAGCGCGAGCGTTGCGGCCGCCAGCACCGAGCCTGCGGTGAGGACGGTCGCCGCGCCGATCCTGTCCATCTGCCTGCCGATCACGGTTGCCGACAGCCCGCCGACGAACAGGGAGACCGAGAAGACGCCGAACACCTGTTCGAGCGTCACGCCCAGATCCTTGGCCATTCCCGGCGCGAGGATCGAGAAGGAGTAGTAGAGGGTTCCGTAGCCGATGATCTGTGTAAGGCCGAGTGCTGACACCGTCCCGACGGAAACCGAACCCGGCGCATCACGCATCCTGCTTCTCCGCGCGCGGCGCACAGCAGCCGTCCTCCTCGGACGATTTGCCGACCACCCTCGGATGCCCGGCGCAGCAGTCCATCATCAGGAACTGCACGAGACCCGAGAGGGCGTCGTAGTTCGCGCTGTAGACGATCGAGCGGGATTCGCGCCGCTGCGCGATGAGCCCAGAGCGCTCCAGCTCCTTTAGGTGGAACGACACGTTCGACGGGGAGACGCCCGCCTTGTCGGCGACCGCTCCCGCCGCCATTCCTTCCGGACCGGCGACGACGAGCATGCGGACGATCTGCAGGCGGGTTTCCTGGGAGAGCGCCGCGAACGACAGGAGGGCTTGACGTTCTTCCATAATTCAACAATCCTTGAAACGTTGAATCAACGGGTAACCGATATGAACGTCATCGACAAGACCGTATCTCATGACATCGACCTGGGCCGCCTCCTCGAGGTGCTCGACGCCCAGCCAGACCTCCCGCTCGTCTTCACGTACGAGGGCCGCGACGTGAAGGCGGGCTACCACGTCACCGAGGTCAAGAGCGGCCGGTTCGACGCGCTCGACTGCGGCGCGAACCCGGAATCGTGGACCGAGATCTTCGTCCAGCTCTGGGACGTCGACGAGGACGGGCGAATGCACATGCCGGCGGCGAAGTTCTCCGCGATAGTGCAGAAGGTTTCCGAACACGTGGGGCTACCGAAGACGGCGCGTCTGACCTTCGAGGTCAGCGACGGCGTCGCGCCGATGGCGCTCTACTGCGCTTCGATACCTTCGGTGCATGGCGGCGTCGTTCGCATCGAGCTGTCGCCGCGAACGGCGAGCTGCAAGCCCCGCGACCGCTGGCTGGAGGAGCAGGCCCGGACGACGTCCTCGTGCTACGGGAAGAAGTCGACCTGCTGCGCATAGACACCAGAACACGAGGCTGTGCTAACGGTTGATAGCCGTCGTCTCCGTCATCGGCTATGACGGGAGCGCCCCGCCGTTAGCAGTCATGATGGCGACACGGGACTTTCTGAGACCCGCTGGCGTGCCTTGAATTGCAGGATTGCGGCTCCTTTTTCCAGAGACGACCGTTCCGGAGCATAGACGACCTTCGGCGGCACCCATTCCACAAGTAGTGGCGGTCTCCCATCGCCGCCCGGCTCGACAACGCGCCACCGGCCTGGGCGCAGCACCGCGTCGTTCCAGTCGACGCTCCAGTCGACCTCGTCGCAGCCGCAGTCGTAGATCTGCGTCTTGTTCGTGCCATCGAGCGCCATGTTGTAGGTGGTGACGCTCCCCCACAGGTCGGGACGCGGCCTGTTGAGGTAAAGCATCGCGTTCGTCGCCAGTCGCCCCAGGTGCCACAGGCTGGACTTCGAAGCGAGTTCGCGATCGCCGATGATCTGAAGCTTGGAGTAGTCGCCCCGAGCGACGTCGAAGCCTTCCGGAATGATGAAGGAGAAGCTGCTGCCGAACCTACTCTCGATGAACCAGGGAGCATGCGTCTCCGCATCCTGCCAGTCCGGGTAGTTCGTGACGAAGGTGAGCATCCATCCCCTCTCCTCGCCGTCGACGTGCGTAATGTAGACGCCTTCTATGAGCGACGCGGGGTTGTCCCTGTCGTATTCGAGGGTATCGCCGAAATGGACGTAGATGCCCTTTGTCATCTCGACGTGGTCGAGGACGATTTCGTCGGCCCACGTGGCCTCGAGGTGCGGTGCAAGCTTCGCCATGTCGAAGACGACGCCGCCGTTCTGGATATGATGCCCGCGGATGAGCTTGAGCTGGTTCACCGCGTAGCTTGCGCCCTTCCGCCTCTGGGCGTCGTCTTCTCTGAAGGCGGCCGACACGGCCGGCTGGGGGTCTGCGCCTGGCGGCTGGGCCGCGATCGTGGTCGTCCGCAGCTTCTGTCGCTGCTTCTTCGCAAGGCCAGGATACATATCCAGTCTGAACGGGTGATGCCAGATGTTCAGGCCGTCGAGTTCGTACCCCTTGTCCGTCTTCGTCATCTATCCCGCTTCTTTCCGCCGCTCTCGCGAATCCGATAGGAAGGCACCTTCCGACGCCCCCGGAAGGGCGTCAAGGCGCCCATGGCGTCAGCATCTTTCCTAAAATCAACCTTGACGAGCCCCTTGACGCCTCGAACGTATCGTGAACATATGTGCGCGCGCCGAACGACGGCACCCGGTCCATGACGGAGACGGACATGACAGCGATGAAACGAATACGCCGCTACTGACGGCCGTCCTCCCGAGCCATCGGGCATGGTCGGGCCGCATCGAATCCTTTGCCATTCTTTATAGATCACAGCCGCGGAGGTACTCCGCGAGTCCTTCGCGCGTCCGCTGAGGAGGCACGATTTGCGATCCACACGCGGTCGCGGCGTTCTACTATGGCACAGGATTCGACATCCCCATTCTTCTGAAATGATGCTTGAGCCAGGAACGCTCGCCAAGCGGATTCACTACGAGTCCTTGAGGTGAAGGGCAGGCCGTGAAGGCCGGAAGGCGCAGAAAAAGCAAAGGATTCGTCAGCATCGCTCCTCCCTACCCGGACCGGGGCGCGGCTTGGCAACTCGATCTCTCTGTGTTTCGCTCCCTTTCGTCCCGAGGAAGTCTCCGGGGCAAGCATACGGAAACAGATCCAACCAACGTGGCGTCCCGAGAAAGCACCGGGGCCGCGAACGGGAAAGGCATGTCGATGAGCATCACATATCGAGACAGTACTCGCAGAATGAACGCAAGATCCGTGGAGGGCCGCTTCCGCGCCTTGGCTAGCGGGGCCGCCTCCGTCCTGTCGTACGGAGAGGATCACATGATCGTAACGACGTCCGACCGAACACCCGCCATCCTATGGCACGAGGGCGTCGCCTGGATCTACGCGAAAGGGCTCTCGCGCGTGTTGCGGTCGCCTGACCGCGGGCCTCGCCCTCACCTGACCTCCCAGCTTGAACGCGAGGCCGCGGCTTCGTCAGGAAGACGGCCATGACCTTACCGCTTCTTCGAGCGACCGTCCTGACGTCCATATGAAGAGCCGCTGACGGCCCGCGTCGTCAGCACCAGCACCCACCCTTCAATACGATCTTAAACCAACGCGCCGCCGGCCGAGCTGGAGCGCGAACAGGAAAGCTATGTCTGTGAAAAGCCACCTTAAAACATCTACGTCGCTATTTACCAGAGCGCTCGAAGACCACCAACGCTCCGCCCGGACCCCGGCAGCCCACCGTAATGGCGAGACGCCGTCGGTACTGTGGGACGACCTGCATGACCTCGCACAGGTCGACGTCATCGTCCAGTACGAGGACGGCAGCTTCGGCAGGCCCCTCGTCGATCTCCGGACATGGAAAGTGGTCGATGGGCCGCGGGGGGATCGTCGATGAAAGCGTCGCTCAATTCCCGCCGCGGAGCGCCGGCCCCTGTGGCCCCGACGCCCTTCCTCGATCACGACCTGTCCAAACGGATGGGAAACGAAGCCTTTTGGCGCGACGTCTTTCAGAACGGCGAACCGAAGAAGGAAATCAAGCCAGGTACGCGGTACGTGTCCCTGCCCGGATGGTTCCCCACGAGGAAGAACCCGCGCTGTTTGATCCGGACGTCGTCGCCGCTGACGCGAGACCTGATGTTCCATCTGGATACCGATCACGAGATCGTCTCGATCGCCGACTTCCCGGTCAGCACGAGCTACCGCTCGAAGACCCCGACGGGATTCAAGATGCGCGAACACATCCCCGAGCTAGCCGCCCTCCGTCGGGACGGCGCCGTCTTCGTGGTCGACGTCATGCCTCTCAACGTGCAGCCCACCATCCCTTTCATCAGGCAGCGGACCGCGGAATTGAAGTCGGCCTATTTCGATCAGGGGGCCACCTACCTTCTGCTCGACGAGACGTCGCTCCACCTCGAACCGCTTCTCGGAAACCTGAAGCGGATGTGGAAGCACAAGAGGAACGACCACGAGCTTCCGGAGATGGAGACGATCCGACGATGGATTCTCGATGCCCGGTTTCCCACCACCATCGGCGAGCTGATGCGTGAATCCCCAGTGAATGCGGTCTTCGCGCACTGGAGCGACCAGCCGGAGGACACCGCCCGGCACGTCACCGAGAACAATCCGGTCTTCTCGGCCGTCATGCAGCTCGCCATCGCGGGAATGGTCGAGGTGGATCTCGACGCCCGCTTTTCGCCATCGACCACCGTGACCCTGAAGGAGAAGTCCAATGTCCGGCTCTGACATCATCTGGCGCAAGATCAAGAAGTACCACGAACTGGAGCTGCCGGACGATCCCGGCCACTCGCATGTGGTCCAAGGCCACCACTTCGAAAACAGGTCGCAGTGGATCCTCCTGAACCCGACGCTGACGAAGTACGGAATCTTCGTCTACACGGGCGTCTTCCAGCCCGCCGCCGACACGGCGCGGAAGTACCAGTTCCTGCATGTCGACACGAACGACCTGGTGATGCTGTCGGTGGGCCAGATCAACGAACTCCAGCCGCGCGGGCGGATCCGGCCGGTCTTTGGTTCCCCGGACGGCGCGAAGAGCCTGCCGGGTGCCAGCTTCCTAGCCACCGGCCCCAAGCGCGACGCCGCTCTCAGACGGATGGAGTACGCCGAGGGCTTTGAGCGGCGCCAGGACGAGCTGGGCGTCTGGAAGCTGACCGACGAGCAGAAGCAGTCCGTGGTCGACGAGGTCGCGGCCAGGCTGAACGACCCGAACCCGCCGAAGCGATCCCAGTGGTACACCCTCATCAAAATGAGCCGGACGGGCAACCAGTTCGACCCCCTGCTTCGGTTCGTCGACAACACCGATCAGAAGGGGAACCGCAGCGAGCGGTACGGGACGGCCGTCAGTAAGCTGATTGAGGACGCCGCGCAGACCGCTGTATCCAACAGTGGCGACTGGGAAAGCACCCGAGGCATCATGACCCGGCTGGTGAAGCCCGGCGGCGAATACCACCATCTCCGGGGCCTGGTCGTGGACGAGGACGGCGTGTGCAAGATTCCCGACCGGAAGATCCAGCGTGTTCTCGGGAAGATGAACGCTTTCGTGCGCGACTTCCTGGTGTTCGGTCCCGACTACGCCGAGCGCAGACACATGCGTGCTTTGCGACAGATCAGGCCGGACACCATTCTGGAGGTGGTAGACATCGACCACACCACCCTCGACGTCGTGGTATTCGACGACGAGCACCCGATCGCGTTCGGCCGTCCCGACCTCCTGACGTTCCGCGAAAGAAAGAGCGGCATCGTGATCGGATACTCGATGTCCTTCAACGCGCCGTCCTTCGCCACCTTCCTGGACGGCTTGAAGCACGCGATCTTCGAGAAGGACCCCGATCTGATGAACGGGGTCGCCTATCCGTGGTTCGGCAAACCTATCGCGCTTGGAGCGGACAACGCCAAGCATCTGGCGGGTCTCAACATCAAGGCGGCGGCCCGCGAGTTCGGCTTCGCCACCGTCGCCTACCGTCCCGCTCGAGGCTGGGAGAAAGGCGCCACCGAGCATCTCTACGGAATCCTCGGCATGAAGCTCATCCATCGCATGCCGGGCTCGACCGAGATGGGGCCTGACGAGCGCAAGAAGTACGACGAGGAGCGTCAGAAGGCCATGCCTGTCCTGACGCTCGGCGAGATGAAGGGGTTCCTCGACTACTACTTTGCGTACATCCATCACTACAAGCCGACCGAGGGACTAAACGAACTTGCGACGCTCAAAGGCATCCCCGCCGAGATCTGGGAGGAGGGCATCGCGGATGCGCCCGAACCCCCTCTCATCGATCCGGACATTTTCGTCCGGCTTGCAGGAGAAGAGACGACCGGCGTGATCTCCTCCAAGGGTTTCCGATGGGACTATCTCCATTACGACTGCCCTGAATTCTCGATCTTCACCACGCAGCCAAGCCATAAGGGCAGGCAGTACGAGGCCCGACGCGACCCAAACGACCTGGGATCGATCCAAGTCAAGAACCCCTACTCCGCGAAGGAGCAGTGGATTCGGGTCCCTGTCGTCGACGCCGAGGCCGACTACGCGACAGGCCTCAAGCTCTACGTTCACAAGGCCGTCGTGAAGTACATGCGCGCCCAGGCCAAGGAGGCGGACCGCGACCTGCAGCTTCTGGAGGCCAAGGAGGAATTGCAAGCCTCCCTCGTTGAGCTGCACGAACGCCGCCGGAAGCATAAGACGGCTACCAAGCTAGCCCAGTTCTACGCCCGGAACGTGAACAAGTTCGAGCGTAGCCGACGCGTCAGCATGGGTCGCGTCGAGTACTCCGGCGGCCGGCTCGATCTCGCCAGCGTGCCGGAACGCGCGGCACCCACGAAGCTCAGCAGGCGCGCCGTCGGCGTGATGCCGACACGTCCCGATGAGGACGACCATTCCTTCGCTTCCAACGACGTCGCCACGGCGACGGTTGTCCGCCGCTCCGCGCGCAACGAATCCGACCTGAAGCCGAAGGGCAACCCCTATGCCGACGGCTCGGCCGACGACCTAGACGAATACGACCTCTGATCTCTCTCGCTCAACGTCAACGAAAGGACGAAGCCATGACCATGAACATTCGCAACATCGCCGCCGGAGCCTCGCCGGTCGAGCCTGCGGACCCCACTGCCGGGGTCGCCGCCCGCTTCCACACGGAGCCCTTCGCGACACCGGAGGATCGGGAGGCGGCCTGCCGTCTTCCCGTGGACCGCAGGCAGTGGATGATCCAGAACCTGATCGTCAAATACAAGGTGTTCAACACAGCCTTCCAACAGATCGCCAGAAACCATATGCCGGTCGCAGGCGGAACGCATTCCCAGGGCACCGTCGGCGCGATGCTCGGAGAATCCCGTGCCGGAAAATCGGCCGTATGCCGCTATTATGCCGCGACGCATGCGCCGAGCTACGACGACGAGGGTGAAATTTTCCCGGTCGTCCACATGACGGCAAGCCTTCGAATGACGCCCGTCGAGTTTGCCCATGAGATCAACCGGCTCACGGCATCCAGATACATGCGTGCGACCGGCGGGATCGGCGCCTACGTGAACAACGCTCTCCTCAGGCTGCTGCGCGTGCGCACGCAGCTCTTGATCATCGACGACGCCCAGTACCTGTTCTTCGACCGCACCGACAAGACGGCGGCGAGCATGTTCAAGCTCGTCAAGACGATCGCGGACTTCGACGCCCTGAGCGTCGTGCTCGTCGGAGAGGAGAGGATCAACGACTACGTCTACTCGATCGATGCGTTCGCCAACCGCGGCTACAACTGGGAGGTCATCAAGCCGCTCACAGCCGGCAAGAATGACATGGAGAAGTTCGGAAAGCTTCTCGGGTCGATCGACCGCCGCCTGCCATTCGCGAACCTAAGCGGGCTCGATGACCCTTATATCGCGGAGCATCTCTATCGATACAGCGAGGGAATGATCGGGCGCGTGATGAACATCCTGCGGCCCGCCGCTTTCAACGCGCTGAGCGACGGCTCTTCGCACATTAGGATCGAGCACCTTCGCACCGCGATCTCGACACGCCTCAGGAAGGGTGAAACCTTCTCTTACTTCGGACTCGACCGCGATGCTGCATGATCACTTTCGCGCCCAAAGGCTTTTCTCCCGTTGGCGCGTTCGTCCTTGCTACGGCGAGCCTGGAAATTCGTACTTCCCTCGTCTGACGTTGGACAGCGAGAACTGCCTTCCGGAAACCTTCGCTAAGAAGACCGGACTGTGGATCGGAGCAAAGAGGTCTCTGAACCTGCTCGAAGCGATGACCAATCTCCCCCTCACCGAGGGGGAGAAGGCCAGTCTTTTCAGATGGACACCGATCCAGTCGGAAAAGAGCAGATACTGGTCTCTCGGAAGCGAAGAGATCAGCATGTCTCACGTTAGACCCGGCGGGTTCTCGTGCCCGGCGTGCCTGCGTGAGGGGGCCTTCCACAGGGTGTGGTGGGATTTCCGCCTGTTTCACACTTGCCCGGTGCACGACTGCCCCATGCAGGAAAATCCGGAGCGTCACGACCGTAGATGGCCTTACTATGGCCTCTGCCTGACGAAGGTCAACGAGCCGCCGGTCCTCTCCCCGCAAGGGCGAGGCTCGCTCGAAGGGTACATTCTACAGCGGTTGAACGCCGTGGACTTCATCATGGCGCGGCCTCTGCTCGACGAAGCTCCCTTGAGTGCGGTCCTCTCGATAGCGCCCCGCGTGGGCGTGTTTCTTTCAAATCCTCCGCTTTGGAAGATGCCGGGCAAGCACACGTCGCTCGACGTCGCCGTTGGATTCGAGGCGCTCGGAAGAAGCGAGGATCATCTCGTGAACCGCTTTTCGGAATGGCTCCGAAAGCACTATGGTGAGGACGACCTCAAAAGCGTCGGGCTCGGACAGTTCGGCTTCATGCGACATCTGACCAAGGCGCAATCGTCCCTGAAACGTGCGGTGAACATCGCTCAGATCAAGGCATGCGCGCGCCACGGCCTGCTCAACCCGAAAATTCGATCCAGGCCCGACGTCGATGCGCCTCTCGCCAAGAGCAACCTGCACACCGTCATGGGGCTGACGCCCCATAGCGCCGACTTACTGTTAGAGAGACATGGTATCGATCTTCAAAAAGGATCGCGCGCGATCGTCGAGATCCCGATGGAGATCGTTACCAAAATCAGATCGGAGGTCGATAACGCCGTACCTCTTGACGAGGCGGCGAGGCAGCTTGGCTGTAGCGTCGAGGAGGTCGACCTGGTCGCGATGAAGCTTGCAAAGAAGGGCTGGAAGACGTGCATCCAGAAAAGGCGGGACGGTGGCATCCAGCGTCTCTTCATCCTTGACGAGCTACGCAGGCTTTCCGACATCCTGCAGTCATTTCCGCTCGCTTCCAAGAACGTCCAGACGACATCTATCAGAGGAAGGGTTCGTCCGTCGCTTTTGAGCGAGACAAGACTGATGGCTGACGCCCTCCGAGGCGTGCTCCCCGCATTCCGCGATCCGCAGGCGCCCGGACTAAGTGGTCTACGCTTCTACAAGGTGAAGCGAGGTGGTCCCGCATCGATTGGCCGCACCAAGGTCCCGGAAGATGCCATGCTGCGAAGCGAGTTCTACGCGATGGCGGGCATCGGCGGTGCAGGTTCCAGAAAGCTTGTCAGGGATGGCTTTCTTGAGCAGCACCCATCGAAGACTTCTTACCTGACACGGGCAAGCGCGGTCGCCTTCTTTGAACGCTACATGAGTCCGATGAGGTATTTCAGAGGTCGCGGAATGGACTTCCTACAAGCCTCGGCTGCCGTCTTGGATCTCGGTCTTCCGATTGCGTTCAGTCGCAAGGAATTCGGACTTACTCTTGTCGAGCGACGCCTGTTTCAGGAGCGCATCAACGACTTTTCCAAGCCTTCGGCATCGGCGCTCGAACTCTGGTCGCACCTGGTCCGGTTGGGGCGGGACAACTGCCCGTCCTTCATAATCCCCGAAGTCCCCGGCGATGGGATGTTCGTCATCTTCCCGACCACCAGAATACTCCCGGTTAGCGTGGTTCTTCGGGAGGCCAGCATTCACTTCGAGTTGGAAGTCCGTCCGCACTTCCGGCGTCTCTGGAAGACGTTCGTGCAGCTCCTGGAAGATTACCAGGTGATACTCGAATCCTTCGAGTGGCAGATCACCGACGAGCGGGTGGCTATCACCGCCGTCGCCGCCGATATCGACGCGATCGCCAGGATCACCCAGGAGTTTGGAAGATTGAACCAGCATTTCCGGCACAAGATGCCCTGACTGCACTACGACCCATTAAGGGGCGCGAGCGCGGTTTGGCGTTGGCGTCCCTTCGTTTTTAAGCTCTGATATCCTAGAGCATGTATCAAGGAATCGGACAGGGTGTGGCGTGATCTTCGCAAGGCGTGCAATTCAGAGACGAATCGATAGGCTGCGCGAGGTACTCGGGCCGAAACCGGTAAAGGATCTGGTTACGCGTCTCAACCGGCCCAAGTCTGACAGACTTCCAGCAATGTGGGAGGTCGTCATCCTTGCTGGACTGGCAAGGCACGGCAATCTGAACCACGAGGTCGAGCTCCAGACAGGGAAACGGCCAGACATCCATTTCGATGACGGGAAGATCTCGTTCACCGCCGATATCACTTGCGTTTCCGATAGAGGGCTGAATGACAGGAACCCGTATTGGGAGCTGATGGATCTTCTCACCGCAGCGCAGCGGAAGTTGCGCCTCCCGGCGGGAGGTCTCGACCTGAGGGTATTGTCGACTGAGGAATGGGATAACGGCACCCGGCGAACCAGCCTGAGATTGCCACCAAGGAAACGCCTTCAAGAATTCGTCCAGGCGCAGATAATTCCGGAGCTGCGTACTCAGATCAAGGCGGGGGTAAATCCCCTCAGGATCGCGATCAATGACGATCATCTCGGTGTCGAGATCACGATCAATACTGCAGGCGCGCAGTTCACCACCGGAGGGTTCTCCCCCTACACCACCCCTACATTGATCGACGATAACCCGCTCTACAAAGCCCTCCGGGAAAAGGCCAAGAAGCAGTTGCGCGGGATCGAAGGATTTTCGGGGATCATCGTGGGCGATGGAGACTGCACCGCACTGTCTTGCGACCACCTTGGATCCAAATTCTTCCGTCCGGAAGAGATCGCAGCCAACGTCCTCAGACAGTACTCGTCATTGGACTTCGTGCTGATGATCGCCATCCAGGATGTCAACGTAGGGAACGTTTCTCGCCCGGTGTCAAAGCCGATGTTGGTCACGCGGCACGACGATCAGATGCGAAAGGACCTGATCGTCGTCTTCAATAAGATGCTTTCGGAACTGCCGATCGCCGTCAACACCGCGGTGAATGGCGCGAGGCGTGCCATGGAGGTAGAATATGAACTCGGGAACCACGGAGGATACAGGGTGGAAGGCGACAAGATCACGATCAGTGCGCGTGAGCTGATGGAGGTGCTTGCTGGCGCCAGAACTTTTGACGATCACGACTTCAAGGCTGCTCCAGATGACGGTCAGAAAGGTGCCATCAGGCAGTTCTTCGCAATAGCACTCGCCGAGGGGAGATTGCCTGCAAAGATGTCTGTCCTTCCCTCCACGGACGATGACAACGATAGCTGGGTAGAGTTCGAGTTCGGGGAACCGGATGCCGCTATTACGCCTTTCCGCTGAGCGGGACGTAGCCAACGAATGGATGAGCGCTTTCACCGCGTCCTTTCGGATCAATATCACAGTCCACGTTTATGGGTTCAGCCAAGCACGCAGTCCAGCCTTATGGGATAGGAGTGCGCGATTATGATGGCAATCGATCCGATTCCACGAGTGAAAACAGCGAATGGGAATCCGTGCTTATGTGGCGATGCAGATCAAACCATCAACCCCCGCACATACCTCCGCAACTCGCAGTCCTCGCGCGGCACGCGCTTGACGCTGAAGATCCCCTCGAAGGTCGATACGCCGATATGCGGCGAGCGCATCGATCGCGGCACCCGCTGCGCGTAGACCGCACCCTTTCCCGCTCTGATCTGGTCGATCAGCTCCGGCGTCATCCGGATCGCCGTCGAGTAGTCGCAGAAGGTGATCGGATGGGCGTAGTTGACGCCGGCCATGGAAAGACTGGCCGCCACGGTCGGTGGGATCACCTCTTCGCTGTTGAAGCCGCAGGGCGCCATCGGAAAATTCTCGACGAACACCCGAACGATACGGGCGAAGATGCGCTCGTTGAAAAACTGCCCTTCCGCCTGCCCCGCGAAGTAGGAGGTCAGCCCGAGGCTGGCGACGAATTTGCGCACGGACCGGTCGCTCGCCACGTCGGTACGGAAACCGCCCCAATCGGCGGCAAGGTCGTAGATCTGCACGTGGCTGCCCATGGCGAATTTCGACATGTATTCGGCAAGGCCGGGCTTTACGAGAAGTTCGTTCGAGGACAGCAGAACGATGCGGTCGAAAGCTACGCCGCGCTCAAGCGCATAGAGATAGTTGCTGACATGCGTGTGGAAGATGCCTTCGTTCCATCTTGTCTCGTATGAGCTCGGATTGATCAGAACATTCGCAAAATCGCACTGCCGCCGAAACTCGTCTTCGAGTGCCGCGGCGCCCGCCGATATGTGGATGACGATCGTGGCGCCGGGGCAGAAGTGGTTTATGTTTTCGATCTGGTCGCGCACGATTACGGGCATTTCATGCACTGGCAGGGAAAATAGGACTTTGGTCATCGACAGGCCCAGTCTTAGAGAATTGGCGACTTAAAGAATTGACGGCTTGGAGAGTTGGCGGCGTGGAATGAAACGGAAGGACAGCTCAGCTGTTTTCCAGCTCGCCCACCACCTTGCTCCAGATCTCATGTCGATCCGCCGGCAGGCTGACCGCGTAGACATTCTTCAACACGCATGCACCGATATGAGCCGGCCGCAGGGCGCCCGGTCTTGCGCGCGCGTGAAGCGCGCCGTCACCCTTCACGAGCTGACGGAGAACACCCTCGGATATCTCGATCTGGGCGCTCGCCGCCGTGAATGTGATCGGCAGCGATATGTTCGTGCCGGCAAAACCGTGGCGCATGGCAAGCGTTGCAGGCACGATCTGCTCGGTTGGAAATCCGCAAGGCTCCATCGGAAACGCTTCCATGAAGACGCGTTCCAGGTGGGCGAAGACCTCTCGGCTGAAGAACTGTCCTTCCGCCTGCCCTCCGGCAAAAAGAGGCAGCCCGAGAAGGGAGAGCATTTGCTTGACACCGGGAAAATTCAGGACTTCCGGCCGAAACCCGGCCCAGTTGTTCGCAGTCTCGATGTTTTCATAGAGCTCGGTCTGCGCGCCGATCGTGAAACGCTTCGTATATTCGCCCAATCCTGATTTGATCAGCAGTTCCTGCGCCGAAAAAAGCACGATCCTGTCGAAATCGAGCGACTGGGAAACCGCGTATTGGAAGTTGCCGACATGGGCGTGCAGGACGCCTTCGTGCGGTCGAACCGCGTAGGAATTGGGATTGATGAAGACGTTGCCGGCGGCGATGCGGTCAAGCACGTCGGGTCCCGGAGGCGTCGTATCTTTTGCATGATGGATGCAGATAAGAGAGCTCGGCGAGAAACGATTGATTGCCGAAATCTGACGCTCAAGAATTTCCGAGTTGCCATCGGCAAGGATCGAGAAGAGTAGTTTGTCCATATAGGCACCAGCATGTTAGACGGCGATTGCGCGCATTCGACGACTAAAAACGGGCATCGTTGCTGCGCATGCCTTAGCTGCCTAAGCTGTCCCGAGGCTGTTTCAGATCTGGCGAGCCTCGCCCGCAGGACTTGGCATCCTAACTTGACACCGATCAAAGCAAGCCCACTCCCAGTCCTTTACACTCCTCTACGTTGATCCCACCAAGATCCGAAAGAGGAATCCCGCATGTATACCCGCATTCTCATCCCCACCGACGGCTCGCAACTGGCCACCAAGGGACTGGATCATGGTTTGGCCTTGGCAAAGACCCTCGGGCTGCCTGTCACCGTCCTTTGCGTGACGGTGCCGCTCAGCGGCCTTGCGCTGCAGGGCGTCGTGCAGGGGCAGGCCTTGGAGAGCTATGACCAGGGCGTCAAGGAAGAGCTTGCAGCCACCGAACTGTTTGTCCGGCATAGGGCGGCTGAAGCGGGCGTGGTGGCCGAGTTCATCAACGAGACCGCCATTTCGGCGGCAACCGGCATCCTTGAGACCGCGCAGGCGCGCAACTGCGGCCTGATCGTCATCTCCTCGCATGGCCGCACCGGCATCGTCCGCATGGTCCTCGGCAGCCAGACGCAGGACGTGCTGGCAAAATCGACGATCCCGGTTCTGGTCGTGAAATAGCGGCTGCCACACCTATTGCACCGCGGCTGCAATCTGCGCGCACGGCATTTTGCCGGTGCCGGTGCCGGCGCTTGGTGCACCTCATCACACGCAAGCGACCCGTTTACGCACCGCTTACACCGCCATTTACCGTTACGTACTTACGCGCGTGCGCATAAAGCGAAAGGCTCCCCTCGCGTCGGCTGACGACGATCGAGATCCGGCGGCACCGGCCGCCCGGCACAAGGGAGCCCGCAATGTTGAACGATCCATCCGTGAGGAGTGCGTCATGACGAACTCACTCCCAAAGAAGCTGTTTTCGGCAACGATCGCGGTCGCGATGGCGCTGACATCAACCACCTTCCTCTCTCCGGCCAGAGCCCAGCAGGCAGCGCCGGCTGCCCCCGCTCCCGCAGCGGAATCTGCGGCCGCTCAGGACACATCCAAGCCCAATATCCTCGTCATCTTCGGCGACGATATCGGCCAGACCAATATCAGCGCCTATTCCTTCGGCCTGGTGGGCTACAAGACGCCGAATATCGACCGCATCGCCAAGGAAGGCATGATGTTCACGGACTATTACGCCGAGAACAGCTGCACGGCAGGGCGCTCGACCTTCATTACCGGGCAGGTTTGCCTGCGCACCGGCCTTTGCAAGGTTGGCATCCCCGGCGCGACCGTCGGGCTGCAGCCGCGTGACATCACCATCGCCCAGGCCCTCAAGCCGCTCGGCTACGCCACCGGCCAGTTCGGCAAGAACCATCTCGGCGACCGCGACGAGTTCCTGCCGACCAAGCACGGCTTCGACGAATTCTACGGCAACCTCTATCACCTGAACGCCGAGGAAGAGCCCGAGCGGCCCTACTATCCGAAGGGTGACGAGGAGTTCGTGCGGTCCAATGCGCCGCGCGGCGTCCTGAAGGCGTCGGCGGACGGCAAGATCGAGGATACGGGCGCGCTCACCACCAAGCGCATGGAAACCATCGACGACGAGACGACGTCTGCGGCCATAGATTTCATGGACCGGCAGGTCAAGGCCGGCAAGCCCTTCTTCACCTGGATGAACACGACCCGCATGCATGTCTTCACGCATGTCAGAGACTCGATGAAGGGCCAGAGCGGCATGCCGGGCAACGAATATGCCGACGGCATGGTCGAGCATGACGGCGACGTGGGCAAGCTCTTGAAGGCGCTCGACGACCTGAAGGTCGCCGACAACACGATCGTCGTCTACACGACCGATAACGGCCCCAACCAGTTCTCCTGGCCGGATGCAGCAACCACGGCGTTCCGCAGCGAAAAGGATACGAACTGGGAAGGCGCCTTCCGTGTTCCCGCGATGATCCGCTGGCCGGGCAAGATCAAGGCCGGCGAAGTGTCGAACGAGATGATGTCGGGTCTCGACTGGTTCCCGACCCTGGTCGCGGCTGCCGGCGACGGCGACATCAAGGAGAAGCTTGCGAAAGGCACCTCGATCGGCGGCAACCAGTTCAAGGTTCACCTCGACGGCTTCAACCAGCTTCCCTACCTCAAGGGAGAGCAACCGAAGTCCGCGCGTGACGAGTTCTTCTACTTCAACGACGACGGTGAACTCGTCGCCTATCGCTACGACAATTGGAAGATCGTCTTCTGCGAACAGCGGCAGCCGGGCGGCTTCGTGGTATGGGCCAATCCCTTCACTTGCCTGCGCGTACCGAAGGTGTTCAACCTCAGGATGGATCCCTACGAGCGCGCGGATGTCGTATCGGATCAATATTACGACTGGATGATGAAGAACGCTTATCTCGTGCAGTACGGCGTCTACAAGGTCGCTCCCTTCCTGCAGACGTTCCGCGAATACCCACCGAGCCAACGGCCTGCGAGCTTCAGCGTCGACCAGATGATTTCGGCGCTGATGAACTCGATCGACCAGGGTCCAGGCGCGAAATAGCGGCAAGCCGAATTACCGGGCGCGCCACGATCGCGCCCGGTACAGCATTCGATCGCGGAGCGCGGGACGGCGCCCCGGTATCCATGCGCCCCGCCAGCGTAAATTTACGCGCCCATTTACTGTTGCGTACTTACGCGCGCACGCGTGGATGGCCTCTAGTGCACAAGCAACAAGAGTGGAGTTCCACGCAATGAGACTTTTGGCGCTTGCCTTGACGCTCCTTCTTGCCACCCCTCTTGCCGCGGCCGACTATGGCGCCCGCAAGATTTTCGACGCAGAATTGGAACGCGCCGCCGTTGAGGCAGTGATTTGGGGCATGCCGGCCGTCAACTACGATCTCATGCGCCAGGAAATGCTGACCAAGACACCCGGGAAAGTCGGCGGCGTCATCTATTGGGGACGCCCGCCGGATTGGAAGAACCAGACGCTGACGCCCAATCCGGATGCGCTTTACTTCATGGTCTTTTTCACCACGAAGGACGGACCGGTCGTCCTCGATCTGCCCCCGGCCGATGGCCATGCCTCTTTCAACGGCAACATCGTGACGGCATGGCAGCTTCCGCTGGAGGATGCGGGTCTGCTTGGCGTCGACAAGGGCAAGGGCGCGAAGTTCGTTATCGTGCCTCCTGGCTTCACGGGCTCGGTGCCCGATGGCTTCACGCCCCTGAAATCCGAGGTCTATGGCGGCTACATGCTGTTTCGCTCCAATCTCGCCAGTCATTCCGACGCCGATGTGAATGCCTCCATCGCCTACGGCAAGAGGCTGAAGGTCTATCCGTTGTCGGCCGCCCAGAACCCGCCCGAGACCAGCTTCTCCGACGTGAAGGACATCATGTTCGATAGCACGATCAAATGGGATGCGAGCTTGTTCGAAAATCTCAACAGGGTTGTTCAGGAGGAGCCATGGATCGAGCGCGACAAGATCATGATCGACAAGTTGCGGACAATAGGCATCGAAAAGGGCAAGCCGTTCGCCAAGGACGCGCGCACCGAGCCATTGCTCGACAGGGCTGTGAAGGAAGCCCACGCCTTTCTCGCGGCCAGATATGACGCAGGCCTTCCGCCGTTCTTTTCCGACAAGAGCCGGTGGACCTACCCGGCCTATCCGAGCCTGATAAAGGCGGCCGCCTCGGACTTCAAGGAGCCGGACGCCTATCCAGTTGACGACCGCGGCGTCGCTTATCACTACGCCTATATCGGCATCAAACGACTGGGCGCCGGCCAGTTCTACTCCATCTCGATCCGAGACAAGGATGGCCGCGACTTCGATGGCGGAAAGTCCTATCGCCTGCGGGTTCCGCCCAACGTTCCCGTGCAGCAATACTGGTCCGTGACCGCCTACGACCGCGAGACCCATGCGCTTATCAAGAACATGCCTCGGGCCAGCCGCTCATCGCAGATCGCCGAGCTTGAGAAAAACGAAGACGGCTCCGTCGATCTCTACTTTGGCCCCAAGGCACCAAGGGGCAAGGATGCAAACTGGATCCCGACGGACGGGAAGCGCAAGTTCGAGCTGATGTTCCGGGCCTACGGGCCAACCGAGGAATTCTTCGCCAAGAAGTGGGTACTTCCCGACGTCGAAATCGTGAAGCATCGTTGAGGACAGAAACATGACGCTTGCATTCAGCGACACCATCGACATCGACGCAGCACCGGCCGGAATGCGCTGGATCGAGGGCGGCACCTTCACCATGGGCTCGGACCAGCACTATCCCGAGGAAGCGCCGGCGCATCCGGTGACGGTGGATGGCTTCTGGATCGACGAAACGCCCGTCACCAACCGCAAGTTCATGGAGTTCGTCAAGGCGACCGGCCATGTGACGATGGCGGAGAAGGCACCGGATGCACGCGACTATCCGGGCGCGCTGCCGCACATGCTGCGGGCCGGCTCCCTGCTCTTCACGCAGCCGAAGACGGTCAGCGGTACCGACATTTCGCAATGGTGGAGCTTCAAGTTCGGCGCCAACTGGCGGCGCCCGCTCGGCGGCATCAGCGACCTGCGCGGCAGGCTCGACCACCCGGTCGTCCACGTCGCATGGTCGGATGCGAAGGCCTATGCTGACTGGGCCGGCCTCGAGCTTGCCACCGAAGCGGAATGGGAATTCGCCGCGCGCGGTGGATCGGATTGCGAATATGCCTGGGGCGACGAGCTCTTGCCCGATGGCAAGGCGATGGCGAATACCTGGCAGGGCATCTTTCCGACACAGACGACAAAGGCCAAGGGCGAGGAGCGGACATCGGCGGTTCGCTCCTTCCCGCCCAATGGCTACGGTCTGTACGACATGATCGGCAATGTCTGGGAGTGGACATCCGACTACTGGACGACGCGCCATCCGGAGCCCGCCAAGCATTCCTGCTGCATCCCGAGCAACCCGCGCGGCGGCGATGCGGAGGCGAGCTACGATCCGCGCCTGCCCGATATCCGCATTCCGCGTCGTGTGCTGAAGGGCGGCTCGCATCTCTGCGCGCCCAATTACTGCCGCCGCTACCGCCCCGCCGCCCGCCACGCCGAGCCCGAGGATACATCGACGAGCCATGTCGGCTTCCGGTGCATCAAGCGGGTTGCGCGCAAGGGAGACGCGCGATGACCGCTATGGGAACCTTGCTGACCGCAGCCCGCGCCTGTCTCCTCGCCGTCACGCTGCTCGCTGCACCAGCCGCCACGCTAGCGCAGGAACCCTTGGCCTCGTGGAACGACACGCCTGCCCGGCAACGAATCATCGACTTCGTGAAGGCCACGACGACCGAGGGCGGCGACGGTTTCGTTGCTCCGGATGATCGCATCGCCGTCTTCGACAATGACGGCACGCTGTGGACCGAACAGCCCTTCTATATCCAACTCGGCTTCATGCTCGACCGGGTCAAGACGCTGGCGCCCGAACATCCCGAGTGGAAGACCAAGGGGCCCTTCGCCAGCATCCTGAACGGTGACGTCAAGGGCATAGCGCGGGGCGGCGAGATGGGGATGGTTGAACTCGGCATGGCAACGCATGCCGGCATGACGACGGATGAGTTCGAAAAGATCGTGACCGATTGGTTCGCGACCGCGAAACACCCGAAATCCGGCCGGCCCTACACCGAGATGACCTTTCTGCCGATGCGCGAGTTGCTGGACTATCTGCGCGCCAACGGCTTCACCACCTATATCGTCTCCGGCGGCGGCGTCGAGTTCATGCGGCCGGTGACCGAGAAGCTCTATGGCATCCCGCCGCAACAGGTCGTCGGCAGCACCATCGCCACTCAATATGCCATCGTCGACGATGTGCCGGTACTGAAGCGCCTGCCGAAGATCGATTTCATCGATGACGGCCCCGGCAAGCCCACAGGGATCAACAAGTTCATCGGCCGCAAGCCGATCTTCGTGGCCGGCAATTCCGATGGCGACTATGAGATGCTGCGTTGGGTCACGGCCAAAACACCCGGCTTCGCCCTCATCGTGCACCACACCGACGGCGCGCGCGAATATGCCTATGACCGCCAATCCGCCTTCGGCAAGCTCGACAAGGCCTTGGACGAGGCCGAACGCCGCAACTGGCTCGTCGTCGACATGAAGAACGACTGGAAGAAGGTCTTCGCCTTCGACCAGTGATCCAGGTAGTGTCGCGCGGTCTACTGCACCGCGACGGGCTTGGTGATCGACAACGGCATCGAGATCGTCAGAAACACAGAGTCTCCCTCCGCGCGGTTCTCGGCGGCGAACTCGTGGAAATATTTGATCCGCGCCGAGATCGGCAGCTCGCCGGCCTTGAAGTTCCAACCGATCGTCGCACCGATCGCCGCCACCCGTCCCTTGAACGGACCGAAGGCGCCCTCGCCGCTATCCCCCGTCAGCTGGTCGTAATAGTAGCCCACCAGACCCGCGTCGAACTGCTCGTTGAAATGCTGCACGGCCGCCCATTCGAAGTGAAACTCGGTGCCGGTGCGATAATTCGTGTCGGGGTTTTCGCCGTTGAAGGTCACGCCGATCGCCGCCGAAAGATCAAGCCCGATCTCCGGATCGAGCCATGTTCCGGCAGCGCTGACATCGGCACCCCAGCGATGGAAGGCGATGTTGGAAATCTCGCCATCCTGGTAGTCGCCGATCGGGATGTTGACGAGAACGCCCGTGGTCCAGTGGAAATTGCCGGCATCCCAGCCGAGCGTGCCGCTGACGAGCGGATCGCCAACGGTAAAGATCGTATCCTTCGTGGCGCCGGACAAGACGCCCCCACCAGGACCTGAGAGCGTCAGGTCGGCGATCGTCTCTTGCCAGCCGACAGGGATGGTCGCGCCAAGCCCGAGCCGGCCGCCCATCACTTCCTCAGGAATGACCCACATGACGGTCGGCGCCGCGAGCGCGGCCTTGCCCTCGACACCGACGGCGACGCGGCCACCGGTCGGAAGCTGCGTGCCACCACCGAGATTGCCGTTATAGAGCCAGATGTCGTTTTGAAGGTAGACGCCGGGTGGTGGGAGAATACCCGCAGCCGGGCCCTTGGAACCAAGCAGATAGAAGCCGGCACCGCGTTCGGCGGCGGTGGCCATGTGCGCGCAGGCCAGCATCGATGCGCCGGCAAGAAGCGCTCCGGTCAGAGATCTCAGTTTCATGCTCTTCCCCTCATTCGTCCCGCGGCAGGCCCTTCGCTACCTTGGAACCTTCAATCCCCCCACTCGCCGTCACAAGTACGCAACGGTAAATGCGCCCGTAAATCACTGCCCCGCAATGCTCGCGACGGCCTCGACGCTCGCGCCCGCCTTCCCCAGCCCCGTCTCCAGGCTGGCGACGAGATCAGCCCGAAGCTGCGCCATCTTCGCTGCCTGCCGGAAGGCCGCAATAAATGCCGCGCGATCAGTTGCCGCCTCCCCCAGACGCTGCGCCGCGCTATCCGCGCCGAGCTCGCCAAGCGAGGCAACGCGAATGGCGCGCGTCAGGATGTCGTTGCCGACGGCCTGCTCGGCGGCAAGCGACGCCGCCGACCACCGCGCGTTCCTGTAGGCTTCAAGCGCCAGCACCAACGAGGCGTCGCGCGGCGGCGTTTCCTCCATCGCCACGGCCTCCCGCGCAAGGTCGTTCGCCGCCTTGAAGTAGCCGGCGGCAAAGAGCACGAGACTGAGCGACGCGGCATTCGCCGAATTGTTGGGATTGAGCGCCATCGCCCTGTTTCCGGCATCGATCGCCGCATCCAGCCGTCCGCTGGCGAAACGCGCCGCCATCAGCGCCCCCTGCGCGCGATCGGAAAGGGGCGCAGTGGAAACCGCAGACTTCGCCATCTCAAGGGCTTGCGGAATGGTTGCGGTATCGCGGGCATAGAGCCGTGCCAGCATCGCGCTGGTGTCGGGATCTTGGGGATCACCCGCCAGCGTCCGCTCCAGGCATGCGCGCAGCCCGTCCACACCGCCGCCGCTTTCACTACCGTCGAGCATGAATTCGGCTCTTGCAACGCAAGCGTTGCCCAAGGAATCTGCCGGAGCCTCCCGGGCCTCGAGCGCGTTGATCACGCCGCGCGACGATGCGATCTGCCGCGCCACCGCGCCGGCGATCTCGAGCCTTATCGTCGCCGGCTCCTTGCCCTCGGTCTCGACCCGCTCCAATCCCGATTTGAGCAATGTCCCGCTCGCGGTATCGACAACCTGCCACCAGACGGAGCGATCATCGCTATCGGCGTAATATTTGAGGTCGACCTCATAGCCACGGCGCGACGGCTGCGTCGGCGATCCCGGCCTCGTCACCACGATCGTGCTGAAGGCGGATAGCGCAGTCAGCAGCGTGTCGCGGGCAACGCTCGCCTCGCCGGCCATGTCAGGCGAGGCCGCGCTCATCATGATGGTTACGGCAGGCTTCAGCGTCACGGCAGGACGGTCGATGGCTTTCCAACCAGCAGCGCCCGCAAGCACAAGCAGGCCGACGCACACAGCCGCCGGAACCCACCGTCGTGAGACCGACGGAAGCGACGACGGCACCACGGCGCGCCCTTCCGGCACGCCATCAGCAAACGCCGGATGAGGGAGACGCGCAAGCAGAGATGGCGCGACCGGTGCACCGCTGCTCACCGCCTCCTGCGGAAACAGCGCGACGTAGCTGCCCTTCGGAATATGGACGGAGACACCCAGTTCGGCGCCGAACACGGCATAGTAGCCGTCGAGCGCGGCTCTGAGACGGCTGATCTCGATCCTCACGATCGGATCGATGGATGCATCGAAATTGCTGGAGCGCCCGAGTACGTCAAGCGCGATGGAATAGGCTTTCACACCCTCGCGGCAACCCGCAAACCGCCGCTCGGCGAGATAGCGCAAGATATCGCGCTGCCGGTCCGATACCCTGAAGCGGCCGTCAGCGAGAAGCCGTTCGAGCTCCGCCTCCGCCTCTTCAAGGCTGACTTCACATGCCCTCTCACCGTGTACTTCAGCACTCATGGGCTGCCCCCCGATACGCACTGATCACTAAAGCAGAACATGAAAACTATCGCGCACTTAACATTAAGTTGCAATACGAAACGCTAACAAGCCCGATAAATGATAGATTTCGCGACAGTCGCGTCTCATTTTTGGATATGTGAATTCGTGCGCAGGATGTGCTGGGTTACATCCTCCTCGATGCCGGAACAGAGCCCTTCATATTCGCTGGTCCGCGCAAGGTCACCGCTCCGGCGAAACGTCTCAAGCGCGACGGCGGCGATTTCATAGGCCTCGAAGAGCTCGTCGAGATCACGCGACCGCAATGCTGCTGCTTGCAGCCCCGCGCGCAAACCGGGCAGCTTCAACATCAGCCGCGCCAGCCCTCGCCGCGCCGCATCGCTCGTCGTTCCTCCCGCCCCTCCCTGCCTGCTCATCGTCGTGAAGGCCTCCCCGCAAGGGTAATCGAGAAAGACTAGAGGGAGTGCCCCATCAGCGTAAGTACGCAACGGTAAACAACGCGACGTTACGCTGGCACGACAGGCCTGGCGCGCCACATAGGTCGATTTTTGCAGCGGGAAACGTCCATTCCCAATCAGGAAACGGATGGAATAAGCGGACCGGTCAGCCGAATAAACAGAGGCAGCGCGGACATCACTGCGGCTTGTCGGTTGGATCGGCGTCCTGAACACCGCCGCCGCCGCGCCCGGCCGGCTGCACGACACGCTGTTGCGCCGCCCCCACCCGGATCCACCATGTATTCGACAAGACGGGGGCTGCAAGCGCGCCGTCGTGCGGGTTGGGCTTGATGACGTCGCGGACGGAAATCATGGCGCCCGGCGGCGTGCGTCTGGGAGATTTCTCCTGCGCCAACAACGTGGGCGCCTGGCCGACGACCGCGGCGGCGATGACGAATGATGTGAGCGATACTGTCCTGTTGCACAGCATGAGCATTCATCCAGCGGGAGATGAAAAGGAGTGTAAGGCCGAAAGCCCGAGGAAGGGAAGTGGTCGCTGAAAATACTGTTGCCAACGGCTGGGCGACAATGCGAGATCGGTTGGTTTCGCCAGCACCTGCAGGCACCGACGACGAAGAGCAAGGACGCATTGAATGAAGACCAATCCGCCGCTGCCGATGGGCTATTCCGAACTGCCGCGTGGCAAGCTCGCCAATGTCGTGACGTGTCTCGAAATGCGCGAGAAGCCCGACGTCAGTGTCCCCGCCCCGGGCGCCCTTCGTTTCGAGCGCTGGCAGGCGCCATCACTCGACGACTATCGCAAGCTGTTCCGCGAAGTCGGTGAGAATTGGCTCTGGCTGTCGCGGCTGATCATCAGTGACGAAAAGCTTACAGCGATCATCCATGATCCCGATGTCGAGATTTACGTGATCCTGTCGGAAGAAGGCCGCCGGATCGGTCTGCTCGAGCTCGATTTTCGCGAGCCCGGCGAATGCGAGCTGGTGTTCTGCGGCCTCGTTCCCGATGCGATCGGCCAGGGCGCCGGGAAGCTGCTGATCACCCAGGCGGTTGCGCGGGCATGGGCACGGCCGATCAACCGCTTCTGGCTGCACACCTGCCACTTCGATCATCCGTCGGCGATCTTCTTCTACCAGAAAGCCGGTTTCAAGCCCTATGCCTTGCTGGTGGAGGTGATCGACGATCCGCGCCTCTCCGGCCATATGCCGGAGACTGCGGCTCCGCACGTTCCCCTGCTTCGCCCCTGACTGGGAGACCGATCAGGCCACGAAACCGTATCACTAGCGATCGTAGCGCCGGCGCATCTCGGCCGCCGCCAAAGGCAGAGCGGCACTTGCGACCGCGCCGAGCGGCAATCGCCGCAGCAATCTGGTCGCGACAAAGGTGAAGGCCATGGCGCCGGCAAGCTTCGCCCATGGGTAAGACCCGAGCTGCTCGTGGGCGCTGGCATCCGCCCATCTGGCATTGGCGCTGACAACCGTGCCCGCCTGCTCGCGGATGACGTGGAGCCGGGCGCGCAGATTGTCGACCTCCTCCTGAAGCCGCCGCAGCGATCCTTCCTCGTCGAGCATGTCTTCATCGGCCACGTGATCGTCTTCGAGCACGTAGTCGGCCGGCGGTCCTTGCTGGCCCTCTTCGGCGGGCGCGTCGGCCTCCAGCGCAGCCAGATGCTCCTGCAATGCGGCCTCCGTCTCAAGACCGTCTACCTTGCCTTTCTTGCCGCCCACGGCCTCGCTGGTCTTCATCGACCCAGCCGAAGACGCGGCGACTGCCGGGTGCTCGCGAAGTTCGTCAGCCGCGATAAACACGTCGGTCTTCCCCGCTTCGTGATCGGGATGGGACACCTCGACATCGACGCTGTCAGCAAGCTCGAGCGCCTGCTCCGCATTCATGATACCCACCGCCACGCGCCCTTCCTCGGAGGTGACGGCGACTTCGACGATGGGGGGCTTCGACTTCTTTTTCATCCCAGTCTTTTTTTCCATGCAAAGTCTCCTTTGGCAGGGAAACACCTGCGGGACTCGATGGGTTCCATGACAGCTCAATCAAATTCGCTGCGACAGACCATCTCTGGAACGCAGGCCTCCCAATCCCCATATATGTCTGGACCACGGAGCAGATATCGCCACGAACCGCGATCCGCCTTCCGCGATAACCCAGACAATGGATTGGAGACAAAGGATGGCTCAAGCCACACGAGCGGCTGCGTCCGAAGGACCCTATGATGCGGTCACGCTTGCCAAGAAGCACCGCATTTCGGTCGAGGATGCCAAGAAAATCATCGAACAATACGGCGACGATCGCAAGGCGTCCGACAAGGCCGCGCGCCGCATCGCCGCCTGATATGCAAAGCGGCGGCCAGGAACCCGGCCGCCGCACACGTTAAAAATAGCTATTAAATAACAATAGATTGCCGCCGATTGCGGAATCACATCGCCAAGCGCTTCAACAAGCGCTCGAAGTGATCAGCAAGACCTCAATCGAAACGCAGCTTGCTTTTCTGCTGCCCGGCATCGTCGAAATTCTCGAGGTCGAGCCACGCCTCGTAGCCGGCCTTCAGCCTCGGCCAGTCGGCATCGATCATCGCGAACCATGCCGTATCGCGGTTCTTGCCCTTGGCCACCATATGCTGGCGAAACACGCCTTCGAAGGTGAAGCCGAAACGCTCAGCCGCCTTCTTCGATGGCTCGTTCGAATTGTTGCATTTCCATTCGAAACGGCGATAGCCGAGCTTGTCGAAGGCGAGCTTCGCGAAGAGATAGAGCGCCTCGGTGGTGACGCGGCTGCGTGCGATCGCCGGTCCCCACAAGATGTTGCCGATCTCGATCACCCCATGCGTGGCATCGATGCGCATCAGCGCCTGACGCCCCTCGGCCCGGCCGGTGCGCTTGTCGATGACGGCGAAGAACATTGGATCCGCCGACACCTCGGCCTTCTCCAGCCACGTTGTGAAGGCTGCCATGTCGGCGGGAGCGTCCTCGAAGAGATAGCGGAAGCGATCGTCAGCGCCCGGTTGCTGCGCCGAGGCGAGCAGGTCTCGCCCATGGCGGCCGGCATCGAGCGGCTCGAGCCTGACATAGCGTCCTTCGAGAGCAATACGCTCCGGGCGCTCCACGCCCTTCCAGTTCGAGAGATCCATCGAAAATTCCCCATTGTCGACATCAAGCGGCCTTGCCTCCTCGGCTGAGGAAACCGCTGTACGGATATGCTGTTTTAGAGTCTGGCGAATTACTTGGCGAGGTCTAATTTGGCCCACGGCGATCTCAGGACCGCCGCCGTCACAGCGGGGGAAGAAGCGTGAAGAGCTCCTGGGCGCGGTTGACGCCACGCAGCGCGTGCTGGCCGATCGACATCAGGTCCATCTGCGTCGAGGGAACGATCGCCGCGAAGCTTGCCGACATCAGCACCTTGCGCTGCAGCGATCGACAGAGCGACACGATGCGGCTGACCTCGTTGACGGCAGGGCCGATGACCGTGAAGTCGAGACGGTCCTTGCTGCCGATATTGCCGTAGAACACGTCGCCCATATGCAGGCCGAGATAGACATCGGTGACCGGCCGGCCCTCGATGCGGCGCTGCGCGGTCAGGTCGGAAAGCCGCTTGTCGAGCAGCGTCCGCGCCTTCAGCGCCGAAAGACAGGCGTCGCTCGGCTTCTCTCCCTTGAAGATCGCAAGCGTTCCGTCGCCCATCAGTTTCAACACCTCGCCGCCGGCCTCCTGCACCGAGGAGATCACCGCATCGGCATAGTCGTTGAGCATCGGAATGATCTCTTCCGGATCGACCGTGTCGGAGATGTGGGTGAAATTGGCGAGGTCGGAAAACCAGAGTGCCGCCGAAATCCTGTCACTGCGCCCGCGTGTGATCTTGCCGTGCAGCACCTGGTTCGCGGCATCGTCGCCGAGATAGACCTTGGCGATCGTTCCGGCAACGCCGCTGACGGTCACGCATTTGACCGCCAGTGCCAGGCAGGGGAGCAGCTCGCGCAACGCCGCCAGATCGGACGCTGAAAAGCCGGCGGCGGCCCGGGTGGCGAAATGCGAGAAGAAGCAGTCGATCTCGCCGATCGCCCCCTGATCGCCGAAACGATGGGCCATGGCGACAAAGTCGGTGAAACCGGCGGCTTTCAATTCGTCCAGAAGGTAGAAATCGGCAGCGTCGCCGTGGAGGAAAGAGCGGCGAACCTCGTTGGCGTCTTCGAGCTCAAGATAATGAAACGCCGAGCGCAGCCAGTTGTCGGCGAAATTGCCCGCCCCGGCGACGCCGTAGGCGGAGATGCGCTCCACGGCCAGACAGGAATCCCACCGGAACGCGCGACCTTCATAGAGCGGATGAAGCGTATCGATGACGGCGACCGACCGGCCGATCGGCAGGCCGTTCGCAACGCAACGCTCGCAGAAGCCGTCGAGCAGGTCGGCTTCGGACAGGCCTTTCAGCCCGCTTTGCATCAGCCATGTGGTGATTTCGATGACGTGGCGATCGTCCACGGGTGTCTCCTGATCCCGGATCATTGAGAGTATCCGGGCATTCGTAGGTTCAGGCATGCGCGGACGGGCTTAATCCGCGCATGCCTCGTTACGGCCCTTGAAGGACCCGTGGGCCGTAACGTGTTGAGTCATGCGCAAGGCGCCGAACAGGCTGCCTCACGCGACTGGTGGATCACTCGATGATCGTGACGCTTGCCGTGCGACCGGCGACCAGCGCCGCACCGCCGGGCTCTCCATCAAGCGTCACCCGAACCGGCACGCGTTGCGCCAGGCGAACCCAGGTGAAAGTCGGGTTCACATTGGCAAGCTGGGCACCCGTATCGCTGCGCTCGCGGTCTTCTATGCCGCCCGCAACACCGGTGACGCGACCCTTGAGCGGCGTCTCGCTTCCCATCAGGTAGACCAGCGCTTCATCGCCGACCTTGATGCGATCGAGCTTGTTCTCCTCGAAGTAGCCGGAGATGTAGTAGGAGTCGGTATCGATCAGCGCCGTCACGGCACTGCCCGCTGTCACGTAATTGCCGGGACGCATCGAGAAGTTGGTGAGCACGCCGTTGACGGGCGCGCGCACGACCGAGCGGTCGAGGTTGAGTTGCGCGGTGTCGCGGCTGATGACGGCCTGGTTATAGGTCGCCTCGTCCTGCTGAACCGTGGTCTCCGCCTGCTGGATCTTCTGCCGGGTGACCGAGTTGTCGCCGAGCTTGCGGTAGAGATCGAGATCGCTCTTGGCCATGTCGAGCGCAGCCTTGCTGCTCTCCATCTGTGCCTCGGCCTGGCGCAGCGCCAGAGCAAAGCGAGCCTGGTCGATGCGGAAGATCACGTCGCCCTTCTTGACCGTCTGGTTGTCGGTCGCATCGACTTCGCTGACGATGCCGGAGACGTCGGCCGCCAGGTGAACGACGTCGGCGCGGACCTTGCCGTCACGCGTCCACGGATCGTTCATGTAGTAGTCCCAGAGATGCCAGCCCAGCACACCCGCCAGCGCCACGACGACGCCGGTCAGAAGGAAGCGGCCGGAATAAGCGAGAAGCGATTTCATAGTGACACCTTGTTCAAAGATAGCGCGAGCGCGCCGAGCAGGCAGAAATACATGGCCGTATCGAAGAGTGGCCGGTGCCACACGAGACGATAGAATCCGATGAAGGCCAGGATTCGCCGCAGGATGGAGTTGAGAAAGAAGGCAGCAACGGCGATTGCCGCCAGCGTTGGTATGAAGACGCCATAAAGATCGAGTTCCGGTCTCATGCCGCATTCTCCTTTGCGAGTTGTCCGTCGGCCTGCATGGTCGCGTCAGGCATCACGAAGCGCGCATCCGGAAAAAGATTGTAGCGAAGCGACGTGATGGCCCGGCGTGCGCCCTCAACGGCCGACGACGGATTTTGGTGAAGAAGGTCGACCAACGAGGTATCGATCGCCTTCAGGAGGCCCTCGCCCGGCTGAGCGTGGCCATGCTTTTGCTTTTGCTGATAGAGCCCGGCAATTCCCGAGAGAACCTCATCGACATCCTTTCGGCTGTCGCGGGTCAAGAGTTGACGGTGGCGCTGCAGTTCCATCGTGTTCAGGCCATTGCGCAGATCGCCAAGAATGTCGTTCTGGGCGACGGCGGATTCGACGGGAATGTGCGCCAGGCGCGGCGCAACCAGGCCGAAACGGTCTACCATGCGGTAGAGCAACCGCGCGAAGTCGGGCGCATCCGACTTGCGTGCGACGGCGACGATATCCGCCCAGCCGGCACGCAGCACACGATAGGCCGTCCACTCGGCGCCGACCGAGCGCACCAGCACCGTGGTTCCGCAGGCAATGACCAGACCGATCACCATCGCCAGATTGGAATTCAGGAACGAACTCAGGTCGAGGTTCAAGCGGTCTTGCAGGGCCAGCATGTTCGGAAAGTTGACGCCGAAACCGAGGCCGTAAATCATCAGCGAGGGCTTGGTCATCAATACACCCGCTGGAATAAGCACTAGCCCAAGGGCCGCGGCCAACGCGACATAGCCATGAACGAGCGGCAACAGGCCGAACTGAAAGACGAAGGCAACAGCCACCGCGAAGATCGATATATAGACGAACTTCAGCATCATCGGCGCCGGATCGTCCATCGTAGCGAAGATGCAGCAGAGCACACCCGCCATCATCGCTGCGGCGGCGCCCTGTGACCAGCCGGTGAAAATCCAGAGTGCGGCCGCGATAAAGGTCGCCAGCATCACAGAGAGACCCGAATGGATCGCCATGCCGTAGTCGCGGTGGATCGGCGCGCGGTCGAAGAGCGTACCGAAACGCTGCCAGCGCAGCTCGCGGCGGCCGCCGGTCTCTATGTCCTCGCGCAGCGCAAGACAGTCGCTCCAGATCTGCAAGAGGTCGCGCAGGCGGGAGGTGAAATTATGAGCGAGAAGACCGTCCCACTCCTGCTGCTCGCGGCCTTCCTGCTCGGCCTTTGCCATCAGCGCCAGAATTTCCTGCCGCTCGACCTCGCCGTAGGAGGCCTCGTGCGACAGCAATTCGGTCACGCGGCCGATCAGTTCGTTGGCCGATGGGGTCAGCTTGCCGTCGGTCGCCTTGCGGAAGGCGTGAAGAAGATCGGCAAGACCGGAAACGACGGGCAGCATGGCGACCATGCGCTGCTGCAGCGTGCGTGTGCGTCCGACCATGTCGCGAAGGCCCGATGTGTCGTAGGCGACGTGCGTGGTGAAGCTGTGCAGATCGACGGCGTCGGCCGCCAGCCTGCGGGCGGCGGCGTGAAGCGCGTCGCTCTTGTCGGTGCTGTTGAGCGTGCTGGTTGCGAGCGCGGCGACATCTCGAACCCAGCTGTCGATGCGCTCGGCAAGAACGGGTCCGGCATGGCGCGGAAATACCAGACGGCTGACAAGCGCCGCACATATGATGCCGAGCGCGATTTCCTCGACGCGAGCGACGGGATAGGTGAATGCGGTCTCGGGACTGGCGACGATCGGAAAGCTGGTGAGCGCGGTAGTGTAGCCCGCCAGCATGAAGGAATAGCTGCGCGGCGTGCGGTCGAGCAGGCTGACCGCGAGACAGAACGCCATCCAGAGCGCGATCGCCAGCGTCAGAAGCTCGGGCGAATCGACGAGATTGGGCACGAGTATGATGGTCATGGCGCCGCCGATAGCGGTACCGATAAGGCGATAGATTGCCTTCGACGTGCTCGCGCCCGAAAGAGGGTGCGCCACGATGTAGACCGTGCCGACGGCCCAGTACGGGTTCGTCAGATCGAAGCAAAGCGCGATAAGAAGCGCCAGCATTGCCGCGATGAAGGTCTTGATGGAGAAAACGACATCCCAGATGCTTGGGGCGATCGTGTTATGGCTGCTCGTCATTATCCTGCGTTCCGGTTATCGCCGCGGTTCGATCCGCGACGGCGCGCAAAACCTCGATAGCGGCATCGACCTGTTCGGGATCGAGATCGCCAAGGATTTGCTCTCGCAACTT
Source organism: Rhizobium sp. UBA1881 (assembly GCF_002338015.1). NCBI lineage: Bacteria > Pseudomonadati > Pseudomonadota > Alphaproteobacteria > Hyphomicrobiales > Rhizobiaceae > Rhizobium > Rhizobium sp. UBA1881. Next base: position 2,056 of record NZ_DDHH01000117.1, on the reverse strand, counting down.
CGCCGCACAACGTTCGGCGCGCTCGGCGACCGCTGTGCCCTCTCCGGTAAGCTGCACCAGCTTGATCCTGCGGTCCGCCTCATCGGCGACCCGGCAGATCAAGCCATCATTCTCCAAACTGTCGAGTACGCGCACCAGCGTGGGGCCTTCCACGCCCACCCGTTCGGCCAGCACATTCTGTGGAATCCGGTCGCCATGGCGCAGCAGCGCGATAAGCGGTGCGGCACTGGCGTCGGAAAGTTTGTGGTCGGTCAAAGCGGCGTTCAGCGCTCGGCGCCATCCACGCCCGCAGATCATCAGCAACGGTGCGAACTCGGTCCAGGTCTTCTTCATGTTCGTTGTCATGGAATTAGATAACATCCTATTGATTTGAATTCAATGATATTGGTGCATAGCTGCCATTCGATAGTTAGCGAACTCTTATCCGCCCATTGTCTGGTGATCCCCCTCTCAACGCGCCGAGCCCCCTCCTCGCGAAGCTTGCCATGCGACTTTGCCGTGCAACATGGAAAGTAAAAATTAACCATAAGCGATAATAGATTGTTAGCGAACCGCCTTGCGGTCGTTGCCTATGGAGATTTCATGCGCCGCATTGCAATTCTTGCCGGATTATCCGTCCTCGCGGGCTGTGTGAGTGGCCCGGATCATGTTCCCCCGGAGATGCCCCTCCCGGCCAAGTTCAATGAAGGCTCGGCCAAGGCCGACGGCGACGTCTCGACGGTCGCGTGGTGGACCGCCTATCGCGACACCCGCCTGAACGGACTGGTCACCGAGGGCCTCAGCGAGAACCTGTCGATCCAGCAGTCGCTGGAGCGCATCAATGCGGCTGCCGGTAACGTCACCGTGGCTGGCGCTGGTTCGCTGCCGAGCCTGACGGTCGGCGCATCGCACACCACCAGCGGCACGCTCGGCGATCTCTCCACCCGCAACGGCGCCACCAACACGAGCGGCGGCAGCGCCAATGTCGGCTGGCTGCTCGACCTGTTCGGCCAGTATCGCCGTTCCAAGGAAAGCGCCCAGGCTTCGCTCGACGCCGCCTACTCGACCGCCGACGTCGCCAAGCTCACCTATCTCCAGGATCTGGTGAACTCCTACATCAACGCCCGCTACTTCCAGGAGCGCATCGCGCTCTCCAAGGCCAACCTGAAATCGCGCCAGGAAACCTACGAGCTGACCAAGTTCCAGCTCGATGCCGGTGCAGCCTCGCGTCTCGACGTCGTGCAGGCCGAGGGTCTGGTACAGTCGACCCAGGCTGAAATCCCGGGTCTGGAAACCAACTTCCGCGTTGCCGCCCACCACATCGCCACCTTGCTCGGCAAGCCGGCCGGCTCGATGGTCGCCGAACTGCAGCGCGGCGGCTCGCAGCCGGTCTTCCGTGCCGGCATCGTCTCCGGCGTTCCGGCCGACCTGATCCGCAATCGTCCCGACATCCGCGTCGCCGAGCGCAATCTGGCCGCTGCCACCGCCAATATCGGCGTGGCCATCAGCCAGCTCTATCCGACGATCTCGCTCTCCGGCTCGATCTCGCCCACCTACGTCAAGGCGGCCGGCGTTTCCGGCGGCGGCCTGACCAGCTGGTCCTTCGGCCCGACGCTGACGCTGCCGATCTTCGACGGTGGCCGCCTGCGCGCCAATGTCGATATCGCCAAGTCTGACGCCAAGACCCAGTATCTTGCCTGGAAGCAGGCGGTTCTGCAGGCGGTCGAGGAAGTGGAAAACGCGCTGTCGGCGGTTCGCCGCGATGCGCAGACGGTTGCCGCACTCCGCGCCCAGGTCAAGACGACCCAGGAAACGCTGGATCTGTCGACCGCCAGCTACAAGGACGGCGCCTCCTCGCTGCTCGACGTTCTCGACGCCCAGCGTCAGGTCTCGCTCGCCCAGGCAAGCCTGGCCGCAGCCGTCCAGCAGATGGCCACCGACTACGTCGCCCTCAACGTCGCCATCGGCGGCGGCTACAACCCGGGTGGCAACACCGCCCCGGTCAAGGTTGCCGCAAAGACAAACTGAGACGACGACAGCAATTGAGAAAAAGCCCCGGTTCGCCGGGGCTTTTTTG